>JAUYAJ010000020.1 GCA_030693565.1 Rubrivivax sp. | reverse complement strand
CAGCGCCAGGCTGGCCAGCAGCAGCGCGGCCAGCACGGCGCCGGTGCGGCGCCCGCGTGGGCGCGCCGGGGCGGCGGTGTGGGGGCGCAGCAGCATGGCGGCATTGTCGGGCGCGCAGGCTGAACCGCAGATGAACGCCGCCTTCAGCGTCGTTTCAAGCGCGCCGCCGAAGACTCGGGTGACTGGCCGCCTTGGCCGGCCGCCCACCGGAGTCCCCTTGTCCATTGATCTCACCCGCACTGCCGCGCCCGCGAACCGGGTGCAACCGCGCCGGCGCGTCACCGATGCACCGACACGCATGTTCCACGCCCTGTTCGCGCTGAGCTTCCTGGGCGCCTACCTCAGCGCCGACAGCCAGGGCTGGCGCGAGTTGCATGTCACGCTGGGCTACACGATGGCCGGCCTGTTCGCGGGGCGGCTGCTCTACGGGCTGTTCGGCCCGCGCCAGGCCCGCCTGGGCCTGTGGTGGCGCAGGCTGGCCAGCGCGCCGGCCTGGCTGCGCTCGCTGCGGCGCGCGCCTGGCGGCGACGGCCTGAACTGGCGCCAAGGCCAGAACCTGCTGACGGCGCTGGCCGTCGTGGCCATGCTCGCGCTGGTGCTGCCACTCACGCTCAGCGGCTACGCCAGCTTGCGTGAATGGGGCCACGCCTTCGAGGAACTGCATGAGCTATTTGCCAACGCCTTGCTCGCGGCGGTGCTGGTGCACCTGGCGTTGATCGTCGGCACCAGCGTGCACCAGCGGCGCAACGCCGCCCAGGCCATGCTGAGCGGCCGCATCGACGGCGCCGGGCCCGACCTGGCGCAGCACAACCGCGCCGGCCTGGCTGCGCTGCTGCTGGCAGCGGTGCTGGCTTTCTGGGCCTGGCAGTGGCAGCAGACCCCGGGCGGGCTGGTTCCGGCCGGGCCGTGGATAGTCAGCGCCCCCGACCGGGATCACCGCGAACACCGCGAACACCGCGATCACCGCGACGATGACGATTGAAGCAGCGCATTGGCCCGCGAGCCGCCGATGAACGCTGCATTCAGCCTGGGTTCAGGCCCGGGCCGCAACACTGTGATCACGGTCGAACAAGCGACCGCTGCAACCCCAAGGAGATCCTCATGCAAGCCAAGACCCTGCTCACCACCCTGGCCGTGTCGGCCGCCCTCGTCGCCGGCGGCGCGTTCGTCGTGCCCGTGCTCGCACAAGGCAGCAGCGACAAAGCGGCCACCAGCGCTGCCCCGCGGCTCACGCTGGCGCAAGTTCACGACAAGCTCGTCGCCGCAGGCTATCGGTCGATCGACAAGATCGAATCCGAGCGCGACCGCTACGAAGTCAAGGCCACCGACGCCGAAGGTCGGCGCGTCGAGCTGTATGTGGACGCGGTGACCGCGAAGGTGCTGAAGACCGAAGTCAAGCGCAACCAGCGCAAGGACGACCGCAGCAGCAGCGACCGGCCCACCGAACAGCGACGCAACTGATTGGCGCGCGGCCGCCTGCCGCGTCAGGGGCAGGCAGCGCCGCGCGCGGCGGCGAACTCGCGGCCAGCGAAGTCCCCGCCCAGGCCGTCGACCTCGGTGACACGCAGCACGCCGGCACCGGCCTGCATGGCGCTGATGCGGGCACCGACAGCGCGCAGCGTCGTGCCATCGATGCGGCCGTCGAACACCAGCCGCGGCGTCGCGCTGCTGGCCTCGGTCAGCGTCGCCGAGAACATCTGGAAGCGCTGGCTGATCTCGAGCCGGCTGCCTTTGGCGCACCACAGCCCCTGCACCCGCGCCGGCACCACCCACAGGTGAACGCGCGAGGACTTGTCGCGCCCGACCGCCTTGTCGGGCACCGCCAGCGTCAGCGTGCGTTCGGGCTCCCACGCACCCATGTCCCAGTCGTGGGAGACGATGCGCGTGCCCGGTGCCAGCGCCAGCAGGCGCGGGCGCAGTTGCAGGTTGACGTCGGGCAGCAGGTACATCGTCACCACCGTGGCGCGCGCCAGGTCGGTGGCGAACAAGTCCTGGTCGCGGAACTCGGTGCGATCGGCGACGCCGGCCGCACGCGCAAAGTCACGGCTCTTGCGCACCAGGTCGGGCACGATCTCGACGCCCAGACCGCTGGCGCCAAAGCGCCGCGCCGCCGTGATGACGATGCGGCCGTCGCCCGATCCGAGGTCGATCACATGGTCGCGGGCGCTGACCGCGGCCAGCTCCAGCATCGCCAGCGTCACATGGTCGGGGGTGGTGATGAAAGGCACTTCGTCCTGGGCCAGCGCGGCGGCGCCCGAGGCCAGGCACAGTGCGGCCAGCAGCGGTTTGAGGATTTGCATGCAGCGAGCTTACCGCGCCGGCAAGGTCCGCATCGCGGCCCGCGCGGCGCCCTCGCCATGGCCGCGTTTACCCATCCCGCGGGCCGTTTTCGCGTCGCTATGATCGCCGCCAATGGGCGGTCCAAGTGCCTGCCCATGCAATAGAGGACTCGATTCCCAAGCAACCGGAGACAGACATGGTGACCCGCACATCGACATTCCGATCCGCCCTCGGCGCCCTGACGGCGGCCGTCGCGCTGATCGCGCCCTGGCAGCTCGCGCAGGCGCAGGCCTTCCCGAACAAGCCGATCAAGATCGTCGTGCCCTTCCCGGCCGGCGGCACGACCGACATCATCGCCCGCATGGTCGGCCAGCGCATGAGCGAGGCGATGGGCCAGCCGGTGCTGGTGGAGAACAAAGGGGGCGCTGGCGGCGCCATTGGCGCCGATGCGGTCGCCAAGTCGGCGCCCGACGGCTACACGCTGTTGATGCACAACATCACCTTCCCGCTGTCGTCGGTGGCGCAGACGCTGGCCAATCGCTCGCCATTCAATGCCGAGACCGATTTCGCCGGTGTCTCGATTGCCGTCTATGTGCCCTTCGTATTGACCGCCAATCCCTCGGTGCCGGCCAAGGACTTGCGCGAACTGGCCACCTTGCTGCGCGGCAACAAGAACCTGCAATACAACTACGGCTCGACCGGCCCCGGCTCGGCCATGCATGTGCTGGGTGAAAGCTACAAGCGCGAAGCCAAGGTCGACATCGAACATGTGCCCTTCAAAGGCGCGGCGCCGCTGAAGCAGGAGTTGTTGTCCGGGCGCATCCAGGTCGGTGGTGACCAGTTGTCGTCGTCGCTGGCCGAGATTCGCGCCGGCACGCTGCGCGCGCTGGCCACCACCGCCAGCAAGCGCATCGCCACCCTGCCCGACGTGCCCACGGTGCGCGAGCTCGGTTACCCGGCGCTCGAACTCGAAGGCTGGAACGGCCTCTTCGTGCCGGCCAAGACGCCCAAGGACATCATCGACCGCCTGCAGCGCGAGGTCGCAGCCGCGGTGCGCCACCCCGACGTGTCGCGGCGCCTGATCGAGCTGGGCGCCGAACCGGTGGGCTCAACACCGGCCGAACAAGACGCCATGCTGCGCCGGCAGATGGAGCAGTTCCGCGGCGTCATCCGCGAGATGAAGCTCGAGTAAGCCTCAGAGGCGGTGGCTGTGGCGCAGCAGGGCGTCGCGGCAACGCCGGTAGGCAGCCTCGGCCTCGGCTTCGATGGCCGGGTCCAGGGCGCGCGGCGAGCGCAGCGGCTCGGGGCTCAGGACCCGGCCGCTGCGGATGCGCGGCGACGGGTCGCCGAAGCCATCTTCGCCGGTGCGCCGGCCGGGGCGGTAGCTCAGCGACGGCGTCTGCGCCAGGCCCAGCCAGGCGCCGACGGCGGCCAGCACCGCCTGCGGCTGAGCAGGCAACTGTTCGGCGTCGAAGTACAGCGCGCGCTCACCCAGCCGCTCGCCGTCCTGGCGCAGCCGGTGCAGGCGTGAGACGTAATAGTCGCAGCACTTTTGCGGGTCGCTCAGTGGCTCGCCGCCGCCGTGCGAGTCGGCCAGCGTCAGCAGGCTGCGCAAGGTCTCGCCGGGCTGGCGCAGAAAGATGATGGCGCGCACGCGCTCGGCCTTCACCCAGCGTTCGATCGGATGTATGCGGTTGTGCAACACCTTGTCGAGCAACCAGCGGCCGCGCAGTGGCTGGCCGGTGGCGCGGCGGATCGTGTGCCGCAGCCGCCACAAGTCCAGCGGCGTGCGGTAGCGCAGCTGGGTCTCGCCATAGCCTTCGACTTCAGGCGCGCCGCCCAGCAACTGCGCCAACAGGCTGGAATAGCTGCGCATGTGGCTGAGCAGCAGCAGGTGGTCGTGGCGCACGGGGACGTGCAGCCAGCGCGTCAGCGGCTGCAAAGCCGGCGCGAGGTTGGAAGGACGCAAGAGGGAAGCCATGGCGGCCATGCTGCGCGCCAATCGTGAAGCTGTCAGCCACCTAAGGTGAAGATTCGTTTCAGCTTGCAATCGCCGACGGTTCAAGCCTCAACGGGGCGGCTCAGGCCTTGCCGCCTTCAGCCAGCCACCACACCGGCAACTGTGTGCAGTCGGCCGCGTCAAGGCCGGCGCCGGCGGCGCGCTCGAAACACTGCAATGCCAGCGCCGTCAGCGGCAAAGCCGATTGCTGCAGCGCCGCCTGCTCGAGCATGGCGTTCATGTCTTTGCGCATGGTGGCCACGCTGACCGACACCGCCCCGGCGCCAGTGCCCGCCAGCGCCTGCGCAATCGCGGCGCCGCGCACCTTGAGCATGTTCGGGCCACCCGAGGTTTCGGCAAAGATCTCGACGACGCGCTGCGGGTCCAGCCCCAGCGGCTGGATCAGCGACAAGGCTTCGCCAAAGGTCTGCCAGTACACCATCAGCGGCAGGTTGATGGCCAGCTTCATCGTCGAGCCAGCGCCCAGCGGGCCGACATGTTCGAG
Source organism: Rubrivivax sp. (assembly GCA_030693565.1). GTDB lineage: Bacteria > Pseudomonadota > Gammaproteobacteria > Burkholderiales > Burkholderiaceae_C > Rubrivivax. Next base: position 1,883 of record JAUYAJ010000020.1, on the reverse strand, counting down.
GCGCCGGCACAGGCTTTCCAGCAGCGGCCGCGCGCGCTCCAGCACCTGCGGCGAGCCGCCGGCAAAGCCGAGCAGCTTGCCTTCCAGCGCCGGGCCGATGCTGCCGCCCACCGGGCATTCGAGAAAGCTGGCGCCGGCCGCTTCGACCTGGGCGCCGAGCGCCTGCTGCTGCGCCGGCATCACCGTGCTCATGTCGATGAACAAGCGGTCGGACGGCGGCGCCGTCAGCAAGCCATCGGCGCCACTGTAGACCTCGGCGAGCGCGCGCGCGTCGGTCAGCATCGTGATCACGGTGCCCGCCGCCGCCACCAGCTGCGCCGGTGTGTCGACGCGGGTGGCGCCGGCATCGACCAGCGGCTGGGCGCGCGCCGCCGTGCGGTTCCATACCGTCACCGAGTGGCCCAGTCCGAGCAGGCGCTTGGTGATGGCACTGCCCATCTTTCCGGTTCCGGCAATTCCGATGTGCATCGAAGGCTCCAGGGGTTGGCGTTTCAGGTTGAGGCCCGGCAATGGGCGGGGCGAGTTTAGGGCAGCGCCGAAGCCGCTGGTTCCCCCCTTTGACAAGCGCCGGGCGCCACCCTACATTGCGCCAGACCCGACCCAGGGCACAGGAATTCCAGCTCGACGACGGATCGGTATCTCACCAGGAGTGCACATGTCAAGTCATGCATTGGGAACCGGGCTCAAGGCGTTTCTGGCCGGACTGGCGCTGGCGGCGTGCAGCCTGCCGGCGGCGGCGCAGCCGGCCATCACGCTGCACGGCGCCTCGCAGTTCAACGACGACCACGCGTTCACCAAGTCGCTGGTGCGCTTCGAGGAACTGGTCAAGCGCTATTACGGCAAGCCGATCAACTTCGTGCTGCACAAGAACAGCGCGCTGGGGCTGGAGAAGGACTACTTCGCCTACATGAACCAGGGCAAGGCGGTCGATTTCGCGATCGTCTCGCCGGCCCACATGTCGACCTTCTCGCGCGCCGCCCCTTTCATCGACGCGCCCTTCCTGTTCCGCGACCTCGACCACTGGAACAAGGTGCTCGACGCCGACGTCCTCAAGCCGATCGCCGACGAAATCGCCCAGAAGGCCGAGGTGATGCTGATCGGCTACGCTGGCGGCGGCACGCGCAATATTTTCGCCAACAAGCCGCTGAAGGACCTGGCCGAAATCAAGGGCCTGAAGGTGCGCGTGCAGGGCGCGCCGATCTGGAGCCGCACCTTCGCGGCCGTCGGCATGGCGCCCACGGTGATCGCCTACAACGAGGTCTACAACGCGATCCAGAACGGCGTCATCGCCGCCGGCGAGAACGAAGCCGCCGGCGTCGAGCAGATGAAGTTCTTCGAGGTCGCGCCGAACCTGGCGATGACCCAGCACGCGATCACGATCCGGCCGCTGTGCTTTTCCAGCAAGACCTTCGCCAAGCTGCCGGCCGACCTGCAGGCCGCGATCGTCAAGGCCGGCAAGGAGGCCGGCGCTTATGGCCGCCAGATCGAGTCGTCCGAAGACACGGCCAAGCTCGAAGCGCTGGAAAAAGGCGGCAAGCTCAAGCGCATCGCGTTCGCCGACCGCGCGAAGATGCAGGCCTTGGTCGACCCGGTGATGGCGGCCTACGCCAAGGAGATCGGCGCCGACACGATCCACGCCAAGATTCTCGCGATCAAGTAACTTCCCACCTGGCGCGCCGCTGCGGTTGACCCGGAGCGGCGCGCTTTTTTTCGGGTCACCGATGAAGAAGATCCTGGACACCTACCAGGCTTTGCTCGGCGCGCTGCTGGTCGCGGCAGTGGCCGTGCTGATGGTGCCGATCACGATGCAGGTGATCTCGCGCTACACCCAGCTCATTCCGTCCTACATCTGGACCGAGGAGTTGTCGCGCTTCGTCTTCATC
>JAUYAJ010000454.1 GCA_030693565.1 Rubrivivax sp. | reverse complement strand
TGCTCGGCCATGGCTGGCGGCTGTTCCTGCGCGATGGCGATGGCGCAGCCAGCGCGCCCGCCGACGCCGCACCGCCCGGCCTGCGCTGCATCACGCTGGCGGTGCTGGCCGAGGCGGACGGCGTGCTGGCGGCCTGGTTCGAGCGCCACCGCTGCAGCGCCGCGCTGGTGCGGCCCGACCACTACGTCTTCGGCACCGCCGCCGACGCGGCCGAACTGAGCGACTTGCTGGCGCAGGGCCTTGCGGCCCTGCATCGATGACATCAACCCCTGGGGAGCCCACCGCATGCAACGCAGACACCTGAACCTGGCCCTGGCGGCCGCCGCACTGGCCCCGGCCACCGCCTTGCGCGCGCAGACCTGGCCCGACAAGCCGGTCAAGTTCGTGCTTTCGCAGCCGGCCGGCTCGGGCCCGGACAACGTCGCGCGGCTGATCACCGACCGCCTGGCCCGGCTCTGGGGCCAGTCGGTCGTGGTCGACAACAAGCCCGGTGGCCAGAACACCATCGGCGCGCTGGCGGCGGCGCGTTCGCCGGCCGACGGCAGCAGCTTTTATTTCGCCACCACCGCCGCACTGGTCACCAACACCTACCTGTTCAAGCAGTTGCCCTACGACGCGCAGAAAGACTTCACGCCGGTGGCCTTCGTCGCCCGCAGCCCCTTCGGCGTGCTGGTGGACGCGAATTCACCGCTGCGATCGATGCAAGACCTGGTCCAGCGCGCGCGCGCCAACCCCGGCCAGATGTCGCTCGGCAACGAAGGGCCGCGCACCTTCAGCGGCATGATCTCGCGCCTGCTGGCGGCGCGGCTCAAGCTCGAGTTCAACCAGATCCCTTACGCGTCGGTCGGGGTGTCGGTGCAGAACACGCTGGGCGGCCAGGTCGAGGCCATCGTCGCCGACCTGGCGTCGACCGCGGCGCTGGTGCGCTCGGGCCGGTTGCGCCTGCTGGCGGTAACTTCGCTGCAGCGCGTGCCGGGCTTCGAAAGTGTGCCCGCGCTCACCGAAACCATCCCTGGCTTCGAGATGGTGGGCTGGTTCGCGCTGGTGGCCCCGGCCGGCACGCCGACCGCGGTGCTGCAACGTGTCAACCGCGACATGAACGCCGTGCTCGCCGAGCGCGACCTGGCCGATCGCATCGCCGCCATCGGCCCGCTGGCCGACCCCAGCATGAGCGTCGAGCAAGTCGGCGCCTTCCTCGCTGCCGAACACCAGCGCTGGGGCGCGGCCACGCGCGAGATCGGCATGCTGCCGGAGTGATGCCGGCGTGATGCCGGCGTGATGCCGGCGGGCTGGGCGCTGCCCAGCCCTGGGGGCACTCAGTAACCGACCGCCTGGCCGTCGCGCCGTGAATCGCTGGCGGCCACGTAGCCGTCTTCGAGGTCGGCGCCCAGGCGGGCAATGAACTGGCCGGAGCCGAAGTCCATGTAGGTGTCGGCCACCGGCACGATCTGGTGGCCGCGATCGCGCAGGCCTTGCACCAGCGCCGGTGCCATCGTGTGCTCGCAATCGATCGCCATCCCGGTCGACACCTTCCAGCGCGGTGCGTCGCAAGCCGCCTGCGGCTGCTGGCCGTGGCTGAGCATGCGCACCAGCGTCTGCATATGGCCTTGCGGCTGCATGTTGCCGCCCATCACGCCAAAGCTCATCTGCGGCTGGCCGTCCTTCATCAGGAAGGCCGGGATGATGGTGTGGAAGGGCCGCTTGCCCGGCGCCACCTGGTTCGGGTGGCCGTCCTGCAGCGTGAAGCCATGGCCGCGGTTCTGCAGACTGACGCCGGTGCCCGGCACGACGACGCCGCTGCCAAAGCCCATGTAGTTGCTCTGGATCAGGCTGACCATCATGCCGCTCTCGTCGGCGCTGCTG
>JAUYAJ010000736.1 GCA_030693565.1 Rubrivivax sp. | reverse complement strand
GCGCCAGCTGCGGGTAGGCGATGTGGCCTTGCACGCCATGCACCGTGAGCTTGCCCGACAGCGTGCCGCGGCGGCCGTTCTTGTCCATGTCGCCCTGGCGCGTCACCGAGGGCGGCTCGCCGACGATGCAGGCATCGAGCCGCTGGCCGCGTTCGCGCAGCGCCTGGCAGATGCGCAGCGTGCCGTCGACCGACGGCCCTTCCTCGTCGCTGGTGAGCAGAAAGGCGATGGCGCCGCCATGCTCTGGGTGGGCGGCGACGAACTCCTCGCAAGCGACGACCATGGCCGCGATCGAGGTCTTCATGTCGGCGGCGCCGCGGCCGTAGAGCTGGCCGTCGCGGTGCGAGGGCACGAAGGGGTCGCTGGTCCAGCGCTCGAGCGGGCCGGTGGGCACGACGTCGGTGTGGCCGGCAAAGCCGAGCACCGGGCCGGGCCGGCTGCCTTGGCGCAGCGCCCACAGGTTGTCGACGCGGAAATTTTCAGGGCCGTGCGGCATCGCTTCGCAGGCGAAGCCGATCGCGGCCAGCCGCGCGGCCAGCAGCGGCTGGCAGCCGCCGTCGTCGGGGGTCACCGAGCGGCGCGCCATCAGCGCCTCGGTCAGTCTCAGGGCTTCGGTCATCGTTTGGGCACCCAGGGCAGGCTGGCGTCGGCGGCGCGGCCGTCGTCGGCGTGCACATCGAGCGTGATCTCGGTGAAGGTGGCGGTGTCGGGCTCGTCGGGCTTGGCGGCGACGCGCGACACCGTCGCTTGCTCGTTCTGCATCCGCCACAGCAAGTTGGTGGGCGAGTCGGCATGGGCCAGGCCTTCGTCGCGCGAGATCAAGCCTTCGCTGATCAGGCGCGCCAAGTCTTTCTCGAAGGTCTGCGAGCCTTCGGTCATCGACTTTTCCACCGCCTCCTTGACACCGGCGACGTCGCCTTTCTCGATCAGCTCCGACACCAGCCGGGTGTTGAGCAAGATCTCGACGGCGGCAATGCGGCCGCCGGCATTGGCGCGCAGCAGGCGCTGCGAGATCACCGCGCGCAGGCCCGAGGCCAGGTCGGACAGCAGCGCCGGGCGCGCTTCCGGGGCGTAGAAGGACAGGATGCGGCCGAGCGCGTGGTAGGCGTTGTTGGCGTGCAGCGTGGCCAGCACCAGGTGGCCCGACAGTGCGTACGAGATCGCCGAGGTCATGGTTTCGCGGTCGCGGATCTCGCCGATCAAGATGCAGTCCGGGGCCTGGCGCAAGGCGTTCTTCAGCGCCGTCTGCAGCGACTGGGTGTCGCGGCCGACCTCGCGCTGGTTGACGATCGACTTCTTGTTCGTGAACAGGAATTCGATCGGATCCTCGATGGTCAGGATGTGGCCGGTGAGCCGCTGGTTGCGGTACTCGATCATCGACGCCAGCGTCGTGCTCTTGCCGGTGCCGGTGGCGCCCACCATCAACACCAGGCCGCGCTTTTCCATCACCAGCTGCGACAGCAGCGGCGGCACGCCCAGCGTGTCCAGCGCCGGGATGTCGAAGGGGATGCAGCGGAACACCGCCGCGATCGAGCCGCGCTGCTTGAACGCCGACAGCCGGAAGCTGCCGATGCGGGCCAGCGCGATGGCGACGTTGAGCTCGCCGGTGTCCTCGAGCTCCTCCATCTGCTGCGGCGTCAGCAGCTCGGCCAGCAGCTGGCGGGTCTGGCTCGGCGTCAGCAACTGGTCGGACAGCTGCAGGATCTGGCCGTGGATCTTGATCAGGATCGGCGTGTTGGCCGACATGTAGACGTCGGAAGCCTGCTTCTCGGCCATCAGCCGCAGCACGCGCTCCATGTTGCCGGCGCTCATGCCGCCCACACTCCCACCAACGGCCGGGCGGCCCGCCTCAGGGTGCGCCCGCTGGCGTTCATGTGCGCAGCAACTCGTTGATGCTGGTCTTGGAGCGCGTTTGCGCGTCGACCCGCTTGACGATCACCGCGCAGTACAGGCTGTACTTGCCGCCGGCCTTGGGCAGGTTGCCGCTGACGACAACCGAGCCCGACGGGATGCGGCCGTAGCTGACTTCGTCCTTCTCGCGGTCGTAGATCGGCGTGCTCTGGCCGACGTAGACACCCATGCCGAGCACCGAGTTCTCTTCGACGATCACGCCTTCGACGACCTCGGAGCGGGCGCCGATGAAGCAGTTGTCTTCGATGATGGTCGGGTTGGCCTGCAGCGGCTCGAGCACGCCGCCGATGCCCACGCCGCCCGACAAGTGCACGTTCTTGCCGATCTGCGCGCACGAGCCCACGGTGGCCCAGGTGTCGACCATCGTGCCTTCGTCGACATAAGCGCCGATGTTGACGTAGCTCGGCATCAGGACGACGTTCTTGCCCAGGAACGCGCCGCGGCGCGCCACCGCCGGCGGCACCACGCGCACGCCGCTGGCGCGCATCTCGGCTTCGTCGAGGTGCGAGAACTTGGTCGGCACCTTGTCGAAGAAATGCAGGTCGCCGGCTTGCATGGCCTTGTTGTCGTTGAGGCGAAAGCTCAGCAGCACGGCCTTCTTCAGCCACTGGTTGACGGTCCACTGGCCGACACCCTGGCGCTCGGCCACGCGCACGCGGCCGGCGTTCAGATCGGCCATCACCTGTTCGACGGCGTCGCGGATTTCCGGCGACGTGGTGGCGGTGATGCTGGCACGACCCTCCCACGCCAGTTCGATGATGTCTTGCAGTTTCGGATTGTTCATGCGGTTTCTCTGACGTAGGAAGCGATGCGCTGGGCGGCCTCGACACATTCGTCGACTTCGGCAACCAAGGCCAGGCGGATGCGGCCGGCGCCGGGGTTCAGGCCATGGGCCTGGCGCGCCAGCAGGCTGCCGGGCAGCACGGCCACATTGTATTGAGCGAGCAGGCCGCGCGCGAAAGCGACGTCGTCGCCGCCCGCCACGCCGGCCCAGAGGTAGAAGGCGGCGTCGGGCAGCGCGACCTCGAGCACCGGCTGCAGGATCGGCAGCACCTGTTCGAACTTGCGCTGGTAGAGGGCGCGATTGGCCTGGACATGAGCTTCGTCGTTCCAGGCTGCGATGCTGGCGCGCTGCACCGTCAGGCTCATTGCGCTGCCATGGTAGGTGCGGTAGAGCAGGAACTGCTTGATAACGGCGGCGTCGCCGGCGACGAAGCCCGAGCGCAAGCCGGGCAGGCTGGAGCGCTTGCTCAGGCTGGTCAGCGCGACCAGCCGCCGAAAGTCATGCCGGCCCAGCGCCTGCGCCGCCTGCAGCGCGCCCAGCGGCGCCTGGCTGCCGAAGTAGATCTCCGAATAACACTCGTCGCTGGCGATGACGAAGCCGTGGCGGTCGCTGAGCGCGAACAGCTGCTGCCATTCGGCCAGCGGCATCACTGCGCCGGCCGGGTTGCCCGGCGAGCAGACGAAGACCAGCTGGGTGCGGGCCCAGGTGGCGTCGTCGATCTGCGACCAGTCGGCGGCGAAGTTGCGCGCCGGGTCGCTGTTGGCGAAGGCGGTGGCAGCGCCGGCGAGCAGCGCCGCGCCTTCGTAGATCTGATAGAACGGATTCGGGCACAGCACGGTGGCGCCGGGCCGGGTCGGGTCGACCACCGTCTGCGCCAGCGAAAACAAGGCTTCGCGCGAGCCCAGCACCGGCAGCACCTGGGTCGCCGGGTCGAGCGCGACGCCGTAGCGCCGCTGCACCCAGCCGGCGATGGCCTGGCGCAGTGCCGGGTCGCCAGCGGTGGCCGGGTAAGACGACAGGCCTGACAGCGACGCGCACAGCGCTTGTTCGACCAGCGCCGGCGCCGGATGGCGCGGCTCGCCCAGGCCCAGGCTGATCGGGCGCAGCGCCGGGTTGGGCGTGACGTCAGCGAGCAAGGCGCGCAGGCGTTCGAAGGGGTAGGGGTGCAGACGCTGCAGCAGCGGGTTCATGGACGCGATTATCCGGGACTGGCCCGGCCGCGCTTGGCGCGGCGCCAGGCGCCGATGCTCAAGGCTTCGGCGCGTGGCCCAGCGGTGCCAGCAGCACGTCCAGGCGAGCGACGTCGATCGGCTTGGCGATGTGGTCGGCAAAGCCGGCGGCGCGGGCGCGGCGCTCGTCTTCGCGCATCGCCTGCGCCGTCACCGCCACCACCGGGATGTGGCGGGTCGCGGCGTCGGCGCGCAGCTGCGCCAGCAAGGCATAA
>JAUYAJ010000735.1 GCA_030693565.1 Rubrivivax sp. | reverse complement strand
CGCAACGCAGCGGGCCGTTTTCATTTTCCAAGCTGCTTGCGACGTCTCCCTCAGACCACCGCGAAAGACCTCCATGACTGACAAGCTCATCATCTTCGACACCACCTTGCGCGACGGCGAGCAATCGCCCGGCGCCTCGATGACGCGCGACGAGAAGCTGCGCATCGCCCGCCAGCTCGAGCGGCTGCGCGTCGACGTCATTGAAGCCGGCTTTGCAGCCTCCAGCAACGGCGACTTCGAGGCCGTGAAGTCGATCGCCAACCACATCCGCGAGTCCATCGTGTGCTCGCTGGCGCGTGCCAACGACCGCGACATCGCTCGCGCCGCCGAAGCCTTGAAGGGCGCTGCCAGGGCCCGCATCCACACCTTCATCGCGACCTCGGCGCTGCACATGGAGAAGAAGCTGCGCATGACGCCCGACCAGGTCCACGAGCAGGCCCGGCAGTCGGTGCGCTTTGCCCGCAATCTGTGCGGCGACGTCGAGTTCTCGCCCGAAGACGGCTACCGCTCGGACATCGACTTCCTGTGCCGCGTGCTCGAAACCGTGATCGACGAAGGCGCGACCACGCTCAACATCCCGGACACCGTCGGCTACGCCATTCCCGAGCTGTATGGCAACTTCATCCGCACGCTGCGCGAGCGCATCCCCAACTCGGACAAGGCCATCTGGTCGGTGCACTGCCACAACGACCTGGGCATGGCGGTGGCCAACTCGCTGGCCGGGGTGAAGATCGGCGGCGCCCGTCAGGTCGAGTGCACCATCAACGGCCTGGGTGAACGCGCCGGCAACTGCTCGCTCGAGGAAGTGGTGATGGCGGTGCGCACGCGGCGCGACTACTTCGATCTCGACATGGGCATCGACACGACGCAGATCCTGGCCGCCTCGCGCATGGTCAGCCAGACCACCGGCTTCGTCGTTCAGCCCAACAAGGCCGTGGTCGGCGCCAACGCCTTCGCCCATGCCTCGGGCATCCACCAGGACGGCGTGCTGAAGGCGCGCGACACCTACGAGATCATGCGCGCCGAAGACGTCGGCTGGGCCGCCAACAAGATCGTGCTTGGCAAGTTGTCGGGCCGCAACGCCTTCAAGCAGCGCCTGCAGGATCTGGGCATCGAGATGGAGTCCGAGGCCGAGATCAATGCGGCGTTCGCCCGCTTCACAGACCTGGCCGACCGCAAGAGCGAGATCTTCGACGAGGACATCATCGCCCTCGTCGGCGACGAGAGCGTGACCGCTGAACATGAGCACTACCGCCTGCTGGCGCTGTCGCAGCGCTCGGAAACCGGCGAGCGCCCGCACGCCCGGGTGGCGTTCGCCGCCGGCGAGATCGAGCACCATGCCGAGAGCGACGGCAATGGCCCGGTCGACGCCAGCCTAAAGGCCATCGAGTCGAAAGTCGCCAGTGGCGCGGAATTGATGCTTTATTCGGTCAATGCCATCACCTCGGGCAGCACAGAATCGCAAGGCGAAGTCACCGTTCGCCTGCAACATGGCGGCCGCATCGTCAACGGTGTCGGGGCAGACCCCGATATCGTCGTCGCGTCTGCCAAGGCCTACTTGTCGGCGCTCAACAAGCTGCAAAGCAAGGCAGAACGAGTGGCTGCGCAGGGCTGATGAAGGCAGGCCTCGCGGCGGCATCAATCAGAACTTGAGCAAAGTCCCGCAAGTCTTTGATCTTGCGGGATTTCTTGTCGGCACATACACTGCGCGCGTTGTATGTTGAGAGGCTGGCCGTGAGCAGACTGTCTGGAAAATCGCATTGGACCGGTCTGCTGATCGCCAGCACAGCTGCCGCGCTGCTGTCATTGGCCAGTCCGCTGGCCTCGGCGGCGGAGGCCAAGGCAAATCAAGCCTCGGCGAACAAGCCCAAGGCCACGGCCAAGAAGACCAGCAACAGCGCCAACAAGCCGGTGCGCACGGCCAAGGCCGCGCCGCAGCGCGAGGCTGCACCGGCGCGCCAATCGGTGGGTCAGGCCAGTGGCCTGCACGGCACCGCCGACCCGCTGGACCTGAAGTCCAGCGTCGCGCTGGTCATCGATCAAGACACGAACCAGGTGCTGTTCAGCAAGAACCCCCAGGCGGTGTTGCCGATCGCGTCGATCACCAAGCTGATGACGGCGCTGGTCGTCACCGAAGCGGGCTTGTCGCTTGACGACACGCTGCGGGTCACGCAAGAGGACATCGACACCGAAAAGGGCAGCCAGTCGCGTCTGGCGGTGGGCACGACGATGTCGCGCGGCGACATGCTGCACCTGGCTTTGATGTCCTCTGAAAACCGGGCCGCGAACGCGCTCGGCCGCCATTTCCCGGGCGGCTTGCCGGCCTTCGTCGAGGTCATGAATCAGCGCGCCCGCGAGCTGGGCATGCTCGACACACGCTATGTCGAGCCGACCGGGCTGTCCAGCAACAACCGTTCGAGCGCCCATGACCTGGCGCTGCTGGTGAAAGCGGCTTTCGGCCACCCCATCATCCGTGAGCTGTCGACCTCGCGCGAAGCCAGCGTCGCCGTCGGCAAGCGCCAGCTGCAGTTCCGCAATACCAATGGACTGATCAGCAATCCGATCTGGGAGATCGGCCTGCAAAAGACCGGCTACATCTCAGAGGCTGGCCGCTGTGTGGTCATGCAGGCGGAGCTGGCGGGCCGCAAGCTGATCATGGTGCTGCTCGATTCGGCCGGCGGCTACTCGCGCATCGGCGACGCCGAACGGCTGCGCAAGTGGCTCGCCAAGGCCGATGCCATCGAGGCATTGACCGGACAGCCGCTGCGCCACTGACGCAGCGCCGCGGTTCAGCCGCGGTAGCCCAGCGCCGTCGAGATCTGCGCTGCCGTGGCCTTGACGCGCTCGAGCCAGGCCTCTTCCAGCCGGTCGGCCGGCGCCGACACCGACAAGCCGGCCAGCAGCTTGCCCTGGTCGTCGTAGACACCGGCGGCCATGCAGCGCACCCCGAGTTCCAGTTCTTCGTCGTCGCGCGCGCAGCCTTGGGCGCGCACGGCGGCAAGTTCACGGTCGAGCCGGGCGAGGTCGGTGATGCTGTTGCGGGTGTGACCGGTCAGGCCAGTCCGGCTGGCGTAGGCGCGAACACGCTGCGCGTCGTCGGCAGCCAAAAACAGCTTGCCGACGGAGGTCAGGTGCAAAGGCGCGCGCCCGCCGATGGCGCGCACCACCTGCATGCCCGAGCGCTCGCTGAAAGTGCGTTCGATGTAGACGATCTCGTCGCCCTGGCGCATCGACAGGTTGACCGGCTGATGGGTCAGCTTGTGCAGCTCGCGCATCGGCGCCACCGCGGCATCGCGAACGTCCAGCCTGGCTTTGACAAGATTACCCAGTTCCAGCAGCCGCATGCCGAGCCGATAACTGCCGGCTTGTGGACGGTCGACGAAGCGGCCGATCGCCAGGTCGTTGAGAATCCGGTGCGCGGTGGAAGGGTGCAGGCCCGTGCGGCTGCTGATCTCCTTCAACGACACCGGATCCTGGTGTGACGCCAGCATGTCGAGCAAGGAAAAGCAGCGCTCCAGGACCTGGATCGTTGGCGTTTGATTGTCCTTGGTGGCCATTGACCGCATTGTGGTCTGTTTTTTGGAATTTTGCATGGCGAAAACGGACGCTGCATTCCGACAAGGACCACCGGTGCGCCGATGGCTGCTGCTGGCCGCCGCGGCGCTGGCGCTGTCGTTGCCGCAGTGGCTTCCTGTGCAGGCGCAGACGGCGTCGCCAACGGCCAGCGCCCCGGGCTCAACGGCATCCCCGGCGCCGAGCCCGCGGCGCTGGATGGGCGCGACGCGGGCCTCCGGGCGGCTGACGGCGCCAGCCATTGGCCTGGTGATCAACGTCGACGATGCTTACTCGGTCGAGGTCGGCGCGCACTACATTGCCCGCCGCGGCCTCCAGCCGGCCCAGGTGCTGCGACTGAGCCTGCCGCTGCACGCCAGCCTGAGCGTTGCCGAGTTCCAGCGCTTGCAGCAACAGATCGCCGACCATTTCGGGCCCGAGATCCAGGCCTTGGCGCTGGCCTGGGTTGCACCCTATGCCGTCGAGTGCCAGTCGATCACCGGCAGCCTGGCGCTGGGATTCGACCCCGACCTGTGTCAGCGCTCCTGCGCCCCGTCGCGGTCGTCGAGCTACTTCAACTCGGCGTCGTCGCGGCCGCTGGCCGACCATGGCTGGCGGCCCTCGATGCTGCTGGCCGCGCCCAGCGCCGCGCAGGGCAAGGAATTGATCGATCGCGGCGCCGCCGCCGACCACAGCTTGGCGCTGCGCGAGCGCGCGCCGGTCCAGGCTCTCTTCGTTGCCACCGACGACGCGGCGCGGCGCGTGCGCATGGCGCTGTATCCGCCGCCGGGCCTGTTGCGCAGCATCGGTGTCGAGATCCAGGAGCTGCGCGCCGGCGCCTTGCAAACCCTGCCGCGCTTGCTGCTGGTCAGCACCGGCAGCGTGCGCGTCGGACTGTCACCAGCACCCGACTGGGTGTCTGGCGGTCTCGGCGACCACCTGACGTCGTTCGGCGGCCAGCTGGCTGGCACGCATGGCCAGAGCACGGCGCTGGACTGGATTGCCTCGGGCGCCACCGCCAGCCATGGCGCGGTCAGCGAACCCTGCAACCACTTGCAGAAGTTCCCCCATCCCCAGGTGTTGCTGCTGCATTACCTGCAAGGCAGCACGGCCATCGAGGCCTATTGGAAGAGCGTGGCCTGGCCGCAGCAAAGCCTGTTCATTGGCGAACCGCTGGCGGCGCCGTTCGCCCGTCCTTGAGCGCTGCTGCCCGTCCGATCTGCAGCGCCGCGTCCTCGCCCGAGCGCACCGCGCCTTCCAGCGTGGCCGGGTAGGGGCCGGCCACGTAGTCACCGGCCGCCCACAGGCCGGGCGCGATCGCCGCTGGCGGCCGGTCCAGCCCGGGTGTGCAGCGAAAGGTGGCGCGCTTTTCAGCCATCACCCGCAACACCGTCGGCGGCTGCGGCCAGGTGCCGGCCGGGAAGGCGTCGACGGCTTGCTGCACGGTGGCACTGGCGCAGGCCTCAAGGCCGGCATCGACCCAGCGCCGGGCGCCGCTGATGACGAAGGCAAAGATGCCGGCGCTGGCACCGAGCGCGCCATGGTCGAAGGCGAACTGCGCCGGCGCGGCCGGGCCTTCGACCAAGGCCGTCATGGCGGCCGGCAAGCGGGCACCGTCGCAGCGCAGGTAGACGGTGACGATGGGCTCGTAGCGCAGCGCCGCGGCGCGCTGTGACCAAGCCGGGTCCACGGCGGCGGTCAATCGCCCCGCTTCGACCGCGCCACAAGCCAGCACGACGGCGTCGAAGTCACTGCCGTCCAGGCGCCAGCCCTGTGCATGGCGCTGCAAAACCTGGCCGCGGTGGCCGGCGTGCAGTTGCGCACCCGCTGCCAGCAGCCAGCGCTGCGCGGGATCGGGCAGCAAGGCCGACAACGGCCGGCGCGGCAGCAGCAGGTCGGCCGAACCGCGGCCACCGAACAAGGCGTCACGCAGCACCCGCAGCAGCACGGCCGCGCTGGCCTCGGCGGCGGTGGTGTTCAGCGCCGCCACACACAAGGGGTCGATCAGCAACTCGCGCACCGGCGGCGGCAAGCGCCGGCACAGCGCGCCGACAGTCAACCCCGGGTCGCAGCGGAAGCCGGCCACAGCCCAGCCGGTGGCGGCGGCAAACAAGGCCAGGCGGTCGGACCAGTTCCAGCCGCGGCAGCCGGCGACGGCGCGCGCAAAGCCCAGCCAAGCCGGACCGGCCGGCATCTGCAGGCCGCGGCCATCGGGATAACGCAGCGTCAGCGGCTGGCGGTGCAGCAGGGCGCCGGCATCGGCGCCCACCGTGGCCATCAGCGCCAGCGTGCGCGCATAGGCACCGATGAGGATGTGCTGGCCGTTGTCCAGCGCCAAGCCGTCGACATCGACGCCGCGGGCCCGGCCGCCCAGCTGGCCAGCGAGTTCGAAGAT
>JAUYAJ010000725.1 GCA_030693565.1 Rubrivivax sp. | reverse complement strand
GCCGACTTCGCCATCGTCGGCTGGGTCTGGCGCCATGCGCGCCACCAGGTCGACCTGGCCGACTTCCCGAGCGTGCAGCGCTGGTACGCGGCGATGATGGCCAGGCCCGGCGTGGCGCGGGGCTTTGCCGTGGCGCTCAAGCGCCTGGCCTGAGCGCCGCGCTCAGACGCCGGCGTGACGCCGCCAGTCCGCGGCGGCCAGGCCGGCGCTGACGGCGGCATCCTCCAGCTGGTGCCAGGTCTGGGCATCGATGCGGATGCCGGCGGCGCGCTCGCGCCGCGCCCGATTCTCGGGTTCGCCGGCCACCATGACGCCGGCCTCGGGGTCGGCCGGCGGCGACGCGCGCACCCAGTCCACCAGCTGCGTGATGCTGTCGTCGAGCGCACCATGGGCGGCGAAGAAGCCCGGGTCGATGGCGATCGTGAGCATGTTGTTGACGATGCGCCGGCTGGTCGGCGACGCATGCATCACCGGCCCGCCTATCAGCGCTGAACCCAGGATCTCGCACATCAGCGCCAGTCCGGAGCCTTTGTGGTCGCCGAAGGGCAGCAGGGCGCCATTGGGCGTGCTGAACAAGGCGGCCGGGTCTTGCGTGGGCTGACCGGCGGCGTCGAGCAGCACGTCGGGCGGCAGGGTCTGGCCTTTGTTGAGCGCCACGCGCACCTTGCCGACGGCGAGCTTGCTGGTCGCGAAGTCGAGCACCAGGGGCGCAGCACCCGCGCGCGGCACGCCGATCGCGATCGGGTTCGTCACCAGGCGCGCGTCGCTGCCGCCGAAAGGCGCGACCACCGGGTTGCTGATGACGTTGACGAAGTGCAGCGAGATCAGCCCGGCGCGGCTGCACTGTTCGGCCCAGTGACCGATGCGGCCGATGTGGTGGCTGTTGCGCAACCCGTTCAAGGCCAGCCCGTGACGTTTGGCGTCGGCGATCGCGCGCTCCATCGCCGCATGGCCGGCCGACTGGCCCAGGCCCATGCCGGCATCCAAGACGGTGATCGCGCCGGCCTCGAGCGCCACGCTGGGCTGGCGATTCAGGTGCAGCTCGCCGGCGCGCCAGACTTCGATGTAGCGCGGGATCATGCCCACGCCATGCGAGTCGTGGCCCGACAGGTTGGCGCCGACCAGTTGGTCGGCCACCAGCGCGGCTTCGACCTCGCTGCTGCCGGCTTGTTTGAACAAAGCCTGCACGGCGCGCGTCAGCGCCGCTGGATCGACTGTGAGTTCGCCTGTGTCCTTCATCGATGGTCCTTGCCTGGTGGGTGCGGCTGCAGCGTCATCACGCGCCTGTCACGCAGCGCGCATTGTGCAGGAGCACTGGCTTGCGGATCGACGCCTGCGCGCCTGCGCCGGGCCACTCGGGTCGGATCGGATGCCAGGCCGGACCTGTGCTGGTGGCTGTCGCGCGGGGGCGGCTACCGCAGTGCCGCTCGGCAGCGGTGCGGATCGCGCCATACTGCACCCGCGCGCCGCGCGGCAACGGTGCGCGAGTGACCCGCTTTTTGCCGAACCCCGCAACTTCTGGCAGGAGTGATCATGGCAAGCTCGAACACAGAACAGTCTCTGGCGCACAACCAGCGCTACGCTGACGGACAGGCCGTACACCAACCTGGTTACCCCGGAAAACAGCCCATCCGGCCCGCCAAGCGCATGGCGGTGGTGGCATGCATGGACGCGCGGCTCGACGTCGAGGACTTGCTCGGCCTGCAGACCGGGGACGCGCACATCATCCGCAACGCTGGCGGCGTGGTGAGCGACGACGCGATACGCAGCCTCATCATCTCGCACCACCTGCTGGACACGCGCGAGATCGTGCTCATCCACCACACACGCTGCGGCATGCTCGCCTTCACCGACGACCTGCTCAAGGCTGGACTGGAAGGCGACCCGGCGGCGACGAAACTGCTCGGCCAGGCCACCGGGCGCGCCTTCACCAGCTGCGGCAAGTGCGCTGCGATGCCGTCGGCCTTCCATGCCTTCCGCGGCCCGCTGTCGGCGCTGGATGCCGCGGGTGACAGCGGGCAGAGCGAACGCCTGGCCTGGGATGTGCGCCGCGGCATGTCGGCGATCCTGAACCATCCCTGGTTGCCCAGCAACGGGCCCGATGCCGTGACGGTGCGCGGCTTCATCTACGACGTCGACACCGGCCAGCTCGGCGAAGTGAGCTACCCGGGGGCCATGGGTTCGTTCGCCTGAGTCAGTACACCCCCGGCACGAAGCGCCAGCTGCGCCGGCGGTAGTCGGCGTAGCCCGGATGGGCGTCGAGCAGCCAGCGTTCTTCGAAACTGGCCTTGACGGCCAGCACCAGCGCCAGCGCGGCGCCGGCGATCCAGCCCCAGGGTGTGGCGGCGGCCCAGGCGCAGCCGGCGGCGCCGAGCAGCACGGCGCTGTACATCGGATGGCGGATCCAGCGGTAGGGGCCTGCGGTGACCAGCCGGCCACCAGCGCGAGGCAACGGCCGGATGTTGAAGTTGCCGGGCCGGTTGGCATGCACGGACCAGCCGCCGAGTGCCAGGCCGGCGCTCGCCAGTGCCCAGGCCGGCAGGTCTGCGTGACCGCCCAGAAAGGCCGGCCCGGCCAGCACCGCCAGCGCTGCCATCAAGACGAATTGCAGCGCCACCAGCGCGCTGCCCAGGCGCTGGCGCTGCTGTGCGTCGGTCGCCATCGCCGGCCTGCTCAGCGCCGCCGCGCCACCATGCCGATCAGCGCCGAACGGCCCTTGTGGCCCGTGCCTTCGGCGAGCTCGGCTTCGTATTCGGTCAGCTCGGTGATGTCGAGTTCGGCGAAGGCTTCGCGCAGCAGTTCGGGCGTGTACAGGTGCGACGCGAACGGCGGCCCGCCGGTGCGGTATTCGAGCTGCCTCGGCGTGTAGCCTTGCAGCACCAGCGTGCCGCCGGGTTTGAGCGCGGCAACGATGTGGGCGAACATGCGCGCGCGCAATGCCGGATCGGCGAACTGGACGAAGATCGCCGCGACACCGTCGCAACTGCCTTGCGGCCAGGCGTAGCTGTCGACATCGGCGACCTCGAAGTTCACCGCCACGCCTTGTTCGGCGGCGAAGCCCCGGGCTTTGGCAACGCCGACTTCGGCGATGTCGAAGGCGTCGACCTGCAGGCCGCACCCGGCCAGCCAGACGCTGTTGCGGCCTTCGCCGTCGGCCACGCTGAGCACCTTGTCGCCAGCCGACCAGACGCCGGCATGGCGGCGCAGCCAGTCGTTGGGGGCGTTGCCGAACAGGAAGCCGTCAGCGCCGAAGCGGCGGTTCCAGGTCGCTGCGGCGTCGGTGAAGGCGGTGTCGGGTGGGTTGCTCATGAAGCCTCCGTTCGTCAGCCGGTCAGCGCCGCCAGCACCGTGCCTTCACAAGCCCCGAAGCCGATGCTGCGGTAGCCGGCGCGTGTGCAGCGGCCGCGCAGCACGACGCTGTCGCCGTCTTCCAGAAAGCGCCGCTGCTCGCCGCTGGCCAGCGTCAGCAAGGTCTTGCCGCCATCGGTCAACTCCAGCAGCGAGCCGCCCTGGCCGGGCCTGGGGCCGGACTGCGTGCCCGAGCCCAGCAGATCGCCCGCTTGCAGGTTGCAGCCGTTGCTGGCGTGGTGGGTCAGCATCTGCGCCAGCGTCCAGTAGGCGTCGCGGAAGTTGGACTGCATCAGCGATTGCGGCGCCAGGCCGGCGGCGCGCATCGCGCGCGTCTGCAGCAGCACTTCGAAGCCGATGTCCACGGCGCCGCGTTCGCGGTTGTCGGCGCTGTCCAGGTAGGGCAGCGGCTTCGGGTCCTCGGCCGGCCGCGTGAACGGCGAGCGGAACGGCGCCAGCGCTTCCAGGGTGACGATCCAGGGCGAGATCGTGGTGGCGAAGCTCTTGGCCAGGAACGGGCCCAGCGGCTGGTATTCCCAGGCCTGGATGTCGCGCGCCGACCAGTCGTTGAGCAGCACGACGCCGCAGGCATGGTCTTCGCTGCGCTCGATCGCGATCGGCTCGCCCAGCGCATTGCCGCGGCCGATGAACAGGCCGAGTTCAAGCTCGTAGTCGATGCGCTTGCTGGGGCCGAACTCGGGCATCGGTGCGTCGGCGGCCTTGGTCTGGCCACGCGGGCGGCGGAAGGTCTGGCCGCTGACGCCGATCGACGACGCCCGGCCGTGGTAGCCGCTCGGCACCCAGGTGTAGTTGGGCAGCAGCGGGTTGTCAGGGCGGAACAGCTTGCCGACGGCGCGCGCGTGGTGAATGCCGGCGTAGAAGTCGGTGTAGTCGCTGATGCGGCAGGGCAGGCCCATCTCGACGCTGCTGGCGGCGTGCATGCAGCGCTGCCAGTCGGCCTGGCGCGGCGCGCCTTCGCGCAGGCCGGCCGACAGCGCGCTGCGCAGCGCCTGCCGCGCCGGCGCGCCCAGCGCCATGAAGGTGTTGAGCGTGCCATCGAGCTGCCCGCCCAGGCTGGCAGCGACGGCGTCGTCCAGCAGCGCGGCGCCGGCTGCGGCGTGCAAGTCCAGCACCTGGTCACCGATGGCCACGCCGGCGCGCAGCACGCCGGTTTCGCCAGCGCCGCGGAACATGCCCAGCGGCAAGTTTTGCAGCGGGAAATCGGTGTCGGCGTCGTTGGCCGACTCGACCCAACTGCGCAGTGCCGGGTCGTGGGTGTCGTCGATGGGTGTCATGCGCGTCAGCTCGTCTTGAAGTGGTCGGCCAGTCCGGCCCAGAAGTCAGCGTAACCCGGATCGAGCGCGCCGCCACGCAGCGCGAACTCGGTCGGGTGGAAACGCCAGCGGCTCTCGAACATGAAGGCCAGGGTGTCCTCCAGCTTGTGCGGCGCCAGCGCGGCATTCGTGGCCTTGTTGAAGGCCTCGGCGTCGGGGCCGTGCGGCACCATGGTGTTGTGCAGGCTCATGCCACCGGGCTTAAAGCCTTCGGGCTTGGCGTCGTACTGGCCGTGCACCAGGCCCATGAACTCGGCCATGACGTTGCGGTGGTACCAGGGCGGGCGGAAGGTGTCTTCGGCGACCATCCAGCGCGGCGGGAAGATGACGAAGTCGCAGTTGGCCCAGCCCGGCGTGTCCGACGGCGAGGTCAGCACGGTGAAGATCGACGGATCGGGGTGGTCGAAGCTGATCGAGCCGATGGTCATGAAGTGCGCGGTGTCGTAGCGCAGCGGCACCAGGTTGCCATGCCAGGCGACGACGTTGAACGGGCTTTGCCGCTGCACGCCGCGCCAGAGCCGGCCGCCGAACTTGCGCACGATCTCGTAGTCGCCGTCGCCGTCCTCGAAGGCCGCCACCGGGGCCTGGAAGTCGCGCGCGTTGGCCAGGCCGTTGCTGCCGATCGGGCCCAGCTCGGGCATACGGAAGGCGGCGCCGTAGTTCTCGCAGACATAGGCGCGCGACGGGCCGTCGACGCCGACCTTGAACACCATGCCGCGCGGCAGCAGCGCGATCTGGCCCGGTGCGACGTCGAGCACACCGAGTTCGGTGGTGATGGTGAGCCGGCCTTGCTGCGGCACGATCAGCATCTCGCCGTCGGCGTTGACGAAGGCGCGGCGCTGCATCGAGCGGTTCATCAGCGCCAGGTGGGCGGCCACGCCGGTCTGCGCATCGGCGTCGCCGTTGACGACGACGGTGTGCAAGCCGTCGACGAAGTCCAGCGGCGCCTCGGGGATCGCGATCGGGTGCCAGCGCATCGGGTCGGGCGGCGCGGTGACGCCGTCCTTGGCGCCGGTCTTGAGCGTTGCATGGGCCAGCGGCTCGCTGCGGCCGCTCAGCGCCGACGGTTGGCGGCGGTACAGCCAGCTGCGCCGGTTGTCGTGGCGCGGCGCGGTGAAGGCGCTGCCCGACAACAGCTCGGCGTACAGGCCATGCGCGACCTGCTGCGGGCTGTTGCGCCCGACCGGCAAGGCGCCGGCGACGGCTTCGCTCTGCATCTGGTTGCCAAAGCCGCTGAGGTAGTGGCGTTCGGGTGGGCTCATGCGGGGTCTCCAGGTTCGGGGGTGATGCCGGCACGCGCGGCGGCCAGCGCTGCGCGCAGCACACGCAGGTCGCCGATGTGGTTGGCCAGCAGCAGGATGAGGCGGTCGTTGACGAGCCGGCTTTGTTCGTCGGTCAGGCCGCGGTGGCTGTCGATCAGTGCTTGGTAGAAGTCGTCGCCCGGGCTGAAGGCGCGCAGCCGCGGCTCGCCGGGGATGCCAAAGTTGGGTGTTGTGTTCAGGGGGTCCATCGTCTGCTCATCCTCGGCCGCAGGCGCGTGCCAATGCCGCGTGCAGGGCGGCGGCATCGAAGCGCCGCCAGCGCGCCGCCACATGCTGGTCGGGCCGCAGCAGGTAACAGGTGCCGGGGCGGGCGTCGAAACGCTGCGCGGCCAGGCCCTGGGTGTCGACGACCCGGCTGCCGCCGGTGGGGACCGGTCCGGGTTGCATTGCCACCTGCAGCAGTTGCACCGGCAGCGCAGCGCGCGCCAGGGCTTGCAGCAAGTCGGCTGCCGGGGCGTCGTCGCCGAACAACATCAGCACGAAGCGGTCACCTAGCTGCTGCAACAGCCAGCCGTCGACGCCGCCTAGCGCCACCGGGGCGTCGTCGGCCGGCGCGCCGGGCGCCATCAGGCCGGTGAAGGGCTCGGCATCTGGCGTGTTCAAAGCCGAGTCGCTCAGGTGCGTGGGCACCGAGAGCCGGCCCGAGTTGACCAGCGCGCGTGCGAAAGCATGCTCGCCGGCCAGCGTCAGCACCGCGTTGCGGATGTCTTTGGACAGCGCGCTCTTGGGGGTGATGAAGTCGGTCGAGCGCGTGGAGTTGATCA
>JAUYAJ010000722.1 GCA_030693565.1 Rubrivivax sp. | reverse complement strand
GATGACGCGCAAGCCGGTGGCGCGGCCGCTGGCGTCGCGCAGCACCGCCACCGGCGCCAGGCCGCCGCGGATGGCAATGCCTTCGGCCAGCGCGTGCTCGACCTCGTGGCGCGTGGCCTGCATTTTCTCGACCGCGAAGATCGACGTCAGCGTGACCTCGGCGCCCTGGCGCGCCGACGCTTCGGCGACGTCGTGCGCGACATGGCCGGCGATGGCGCGCTCGGGCCGGTCGCTTTCGTTGACGGCGTCGATGTGGCCGAGCCGGCGCGCCACGGTGGCGACGTCGATCGAGGTGTCGCCGCCACCGACGACGACGACACGTTTGCCCACATGGCGCATGCGGCCGTCGTTGAAGGCCATCAGGAACGAGGTCGCGGTGACGCAGTTGGGCGCCTCGGCGCCCTCGACCGGCAAGGGCCGGCCCGACTGCGCGCCCAGGCCCAGGAAGACGGCGTCGAACTGCGCGCGGATTTGCTCGAGCGTGATGTCGGTGCCGATGCGGCAGTTCATCTGCGCGACGACTCCGAGGTCCAGGATGCGCTGGATCTCGGCGTCGAGCACGCTGCGCGGGGTGCGAAAGCCCGGGATGCCGTAGCGCATCATGCCGCCGAGCTCGGCGCGCTCGTCGAAGATCGTCACCGAATGGCCTTTGAGCGCCAGCTGGTAGGCCGCCGACAGCCCGGCCGGCCCGCCGCCGATCACCGCCACCGTCTTGCTGCTGCGCGCCGCCGGCTTGTTGAAACCAAGCTTGTGCTCGATCGCGTATTCGCCCAGGAAATGCTCGACCGAGTTGATGCCAACGAAGTCCTCGACCTCGTTGCGGTTGCAACCCGACTCGCAAGGCGCCGGGCAGACCCGGCCCATCACCGACGGCAGCGGGTTGGCCTCGGTGAGGCGGCGCCAGGCGTATTCCTGCCAGGTCGTGCCGGCCGGCGGCTTTTCGATGCCACGCACGATGTTGAGGTAGCTGCGGATGTCCTCGCCCGACGGGCAGGCGCCTTGGCAGGGCGGTGTGCTCTGGACGTAGGTCGGGCACTTGTGCGAGTGCTCGCCGTCGAAGATCTCCTGCTGCCAGGGCAAGGGCTTGGCGTCGCCGTCCTTGTAGCGGCGAAAGTTCAGTGGCTGCGCCTTCACCGTGTCTGTCGTGCTGGACATGGGCTCTCCTCGATCGGGTTCAGTGGGGCTCGCCGAGCCGGATCGCCTTGGACACCAGCTGGTGCACGCCGCCGATCATGTTCATGTCGAAGCCGTAAAACGGCAGCACCTTGCTGAACTGCGCCTTGCAGATCGCACAGATGGCTGCCATGAAGTTGACACCGTGGCGGTCGACCACTTGCTGCAGCGCCTCCATGCGCGGCAGCGAGCCCTTGACGCGCAGCTCGAGCAAGTCGTCGGTGAGCAGACCGCCGCCGCCGCCGCAGCAAAAAGTGGCCTCGTGCGTCGTGCCCGGCGCCATGTCGTGGAAATTGTTGGCCACCGCCTTGATGATTTCGCGCGGGATCACGAACTGGCCACCCGGCATGCTGCCCATGCGCGAGCCGCGGGCCACGTTGCACGAGTCATGGAAGGTGATGATGCGGTCGTCGTTCTTGGCCTTGTCGAAGTGGATCGCGCCTTGCTGGATGAGGTCGTAGGTGAGCTCACAGATGTGCTGCGGCACCGGGTAGCGCGGGTCGAGCCAGTCGAAGGGCCCGCTCAGCGTGTTCCAGAAGCTGTAGGCCACGCGCCAGGCGTGACCGCATTCGCCGACGACGATGCGCCGGACTTTCAGCCGCTGCGCCTCTTCCTTGACGCGCATCGAGATCTTCTTCATCTGCTCGTAGTTGCCGATGAAGAGGGCGAAGTTGGCGGCTTCGCTGGCTTTGGAGCTCAGCGTCCAGCTGATGCCGGCGGCGTGGAAGACCTTGGCATAGCCGATCAGGCTTTCGACATGGGGCTCGCTGAAGAAGTCGGCCGAGGGCGTGATCAGCAACACCTCGGCACCTTCGACGTCGAGCGGGAACTTGATGTCCAGCCCGGTCTCTTCCTTGGTGTCTTCCTCCAGCCCGGCCAGGGTGTCGGCCAAGGCCGGCTCGGGGATGCCCAGGTTGTTGCCGATGCGGTGCACCTTGCCGATGATCTCGTTGGCGTATTTCTGGCCCAGGCCCACCGAGTCCATGATCTCGCGCGCCGCCATCGTCACTTCGGCGGTGTCGATGCCATAAGGGCAGAAAACCGAACAGCGCCGGCATTCGCTGCACTGGTTGAAGTAAGTCCACCAGTCGTCGAGCACGGCCTTCGTCATGTCGACCGCGCCGACCAGCTTGGGGAAGTGCTTGCCGGCGAAGGTGAAGTAGCGCCGATAGACGCCGCGCATCAAGTCCTGCCGCGCCACCGGCATGTTCTTCGGGTCACCCGTACCGAGGTAGTAGTGGCATTTGTCTGAGCAGGCGCCGCAATGCACGCAGGCGTCCATGTAGACCTGCAGCGAGCGGTACTTGCCGAGCAGATCGCCCATCTTGGCGACCGCACGCTGCTCCCAGCCTTCGCTGAGCTCACCCGGAAAGCCGACCGCTTCCTGCAGCTTGGCCGAAGCCACATAAGGCTTGCTGTGCGCCATCGAGCCCACCGCCACCAGCGGGATCACCGGATAGGGCTTGAGCTTGGGGGTGTCGAATACCGGGGCAGCCACGCTGGAGTCCTTGTCGCTCTACTTCTTGTCCAGCGCCGCAGCCCAGGCCGCCAGATGGCGGGCGTCGCGGGAGTTGTCAGCCTGGTTGCGCGTCGGGCTGAAGAACAGGCCCGGCGCGTGCATCAGCTTGCTGATCGGGAACACGGCCATCAGCAGCAGCACCAGGCTCAGGTGCAGCAGCAGCAAGGGGTCGGCCGGCAGCGGCTGGATGTCCAGGCGCAGCAGCCCGAGCATGTAGGCCTTGGCGGCGACGACGTCGGTCGGTGCCAGAAATCGCATCGCCAGCCCGCTGCCGCCGATCGCCAGCAG
>JAUYAJ010000721.1 GCA_030693565.1 Rubrivivax sp. | reverse complement strand
GCGTAAGCGGTAAGCCTGCGGCGTTCTTCCCCACCGGCACATCGGTCCGAACAATGCCCTCATCCCAACGGAACGAGGAGCACTGGACATGGAAGCAGGCGGCGGCATCACCGGCAATCAGGGTAGCAAGCGACGGAGGTTGAACGAGCGCGCCTGGCGCGAGTTGTTCAGGCGCTTCGACGGTGCCGGGCTGACGGTCGAAGCGTTCTGCCAGCGTGAGGGATTGAGTCGCAGCAGCTTCAACCGCTGGCGCTCGCGGCTGCCTATGCGCGCCGGCGCCGCGGCAGCGGTCGCGGTGAACGCGTCCGATGCCCGGCAGTCCGCTGCGGCGTTCGTGGACCTGGGCCTGCTCGGTGCGGCCAGCGGTATGGCGTCGGTGGCCGGCGTGGAGCTGCGGCTCGACCTGGGCGGCGGCCTGAGCCTGACCCTGGTGCGGCGCTGAGCTGCGCCGGCGTCAACAGGAAGCAGCCGCCCATGTTCTTCCCCGAATCCCGCGTTCGTGTCTACCTGTACGGCCAGCCGGTGGACATGCGCAAATCCTTCGACGGCCTGTACGCCGTGGCCCGCGCGGCCTTCCCGCAGGACCCGACCGGCGGCGACCTGTACGTCTTCGTCAACCGCAGTGGCGCACAGATCAAGGTGCTGTACTTCGACCGCAGCGGCTGGTGCGTGTGGGCCAAGCGGCTGGAGGCCGGGCGCTTCATCGGCGACTGGTCCAAGGTGCACACGAATGAGATCGACTGCACGCGGCTGAAGCTGCTGCTGGAAGGCATCGAGCCGCAACGCTACCTCAAGCGATACCGGCATGTTCCCCCTGCGGGCGAGCGCTGCGGCGTGCGTCCTGACTCCGCACGCAAAGGCAATTCGGGGCACTCCCGTGGCGCGTCGATGGGGGGCTGCGTAGCATGACAGTCCATGTCCAGCGCCGTGCTCAACCGCATCCCCGACGCCGCCGAAGTGGCCGCGCTGGACGCGCAGCAGCTGGTGCAGCTGCTGCGCTCGCAGGCCGCGCAGATCGAGGCGCTGCGCGCCCAGATCGAATGGTTCAGGCGCCAAGTCTTCGGCCAGCGCAGCGAGCGCTACCCGGTGCTGCCCGAGGCGCAGCAGATGCACCTGGGCGAGTTGATGCCGGCCGTGCCGGCCGTGCCGGCGGGCGAGCAGGACGTGCCCGCGCACAAGCGGCGTCGGGCCCGCAGCGACTTCACCGACGACAGCACCAGCGTGCCGTTCTTCGACGAGGCCAAGGTGCCGGTGCTCAGCATCGAGGTGCCCAACCCCGAAGTGCAGGACCTGGCGCCGGATCAGTACGAGGTCGTCGGTCAGAAGGTCAGCCACCGGCTGGCGCAGCGCCCGGGCGCCTACGTGGTGCTGAAGTACGTGCGCCAGGTCATCAAGCGGCGCGACACGCAAACCCTGCACTGCGCGCCGGCCCCGGTGGGCGTGATCGAAGGCAGCCGCGCCGACGTGAGCTTCATCGCCGGGCTGCTGGTGGACAAGTTCCAGTGGCACCTGCCGCTGCACCGCCAGCACCAGCGGCTGATCCAAGCCGGCTTCCAACTCAGCCGGCCCTGGCTGACGCAGCTGGTCAGCCAGGGCGCGCAACTGCTCGAGCCGATCTACGACGCGCAGCTCGAGTCCATACGGCGCAGTCGGGTCAAGGCGGTGGACGAGACACCGATCAAGGCCGGCCGGGCCGGACCGGGCAAGATGAAGGCGGGCTACTTCTGGCCGATCTACGGCGAGCACGGCGAGGTGTGCTTCCCGTTCTTCGAGTCGCGCCGGCACGACTGCGTCAGGCAACTGCTGGGCGACAAGCCGCAGCCCGGCGAGGTGCTGCTCAGCGACGGCTATGCCGCGTACAGCCGCTATGCCGAGGCCACCGGCGTGACGCACGCGCAATGCTGGGCGCACACGCGGCGCGGGTTCTTCGAGGCCCTGGGCGCGGCGCCGCAGGAGGCCGACTGCGCGCTGCAGATGATCGGCAAGGTCTACGAGGTCGAGGCAGACATCCGCAAGAGATCCCTGAGCGGCGAGCACAAGCGGCTGCATCGGCTGGAGCATGCCAAGCCGCTGGTGGAGCAGTTCTTCGCCTGGGTCGACGAGCAGCTGGCGCGCCAGGGGCTGCTGCCGAGCAACGCGCTGACGAAGGCGCTGGCGTATGCGCGCGAGCGCCAGGCGCAGTTGATGGTGTTCCTGGGCGACGAGGACGTGCCGATGGACACGAACCACCTGGAGCGCGCGCTGCGGCCGATCCCGATGGGGCGCAAGAACTGGTTGTTCTGCTGGACCGAGGTCGGCGCCAGGCACGCCGGCATCGTGCAGAGTCTGCTGGCCACCTGCCGGATGCACGGCATCGACGCGACCGCCTACCTGATCGACGTGCTGCAGCGAGTGGGGCAGCACCCGGCCAGCCGCGTCGCCGAGCTCACGCCCAGGCTGTGGAAGCAGCACTTCGCCGACCAGCCACTGCGGTCGGACTTGCACGGGATCGGCGC
>JAUYAJ010000450.1 GCA_030693565.1 Rubrivivax sp. | reverse complement strand
GGTGATCTCGGCCAGATAACGCACCCGGGCAGCCGGCACGACCGGGCTCTGGTTGGTGCTGTGGCGCACCGACACCGCAGGCAGGCGTCCGGGGTCCACGGTGGTCAGCCCCAGCGACTGCAGGCGCGGCAACAGGGCCTGGTACAGGGCGGTGACACCGTCGTCGTTGAAACGGCTGGCCATGGTGCCGAACACCGGCATCTGCTCGGCCGGCGTGGTGAACGCCTCGCGGTTGCGCTGCACCTGCCTGGCCACGTCGCGCAGTGCGTCGAGTGCACCCTTGCGGTCGAACTTGTTGATGGCGACGAACTCGGCAAAGTCGAGCATGTCGATCTTCTCGAGCTGGCTGGCGGCGCCGAATTCGGGCGTCATCACGTACAGCGGCACGTCGACCAGCGGCACGATGGCGGCGTCGCCCTGGCCGATGCCCGACGTCTCGACGATGATGAGGTCGAAGCCGGCCGCCTTGCACGCCGCCAGCACCTCGGGCAAGGCCGGGCTGAGCTCGCCGCCGAAGTCGCGCGTGGCCAGGCTGCGCATGAAGACCCGGGCGCCGTTGTCCCCGCCGCCGCCGGGCCGCCCCAAGGCGGCGGGAGCCCCCTCGGGGGGTGGCGAAGTCCGCGCAGCGGCAAGCCTGGGGGCCCACGGTCCGATGGCATTCATGCGGATGCGGTCGCCAAGCAGCGCGCCGCCGCTCTTGCGCCGGCTCGGGTCGATGCTGATGACGGCGATGCGCAGCGCGTCGTCGTGGTCGAGCCGCAAGCGGCGGATCAGCTCGTCGGTGAGGCTGCTCTTGCCGGCGCCGCCGGTGCCGGTGACGCCGAGCACCGGCACGCGGGCGGCGGCCGCCGCCGCGCCCAGCGCCGTGACGAAGCCGGGGTCGGCAGCGCCGTTCTCCAGTGCCGTGATGGCCTGCGCCAATGCGCGCCAGGCGGCGTCGCCATGGCCTTGCAAGGCGGTGATGTCCTTGGGGGCGTAAGCCGACAGGTCTTTGTCGGCGCGCATCATCATCTCGCCGATCATGCCGGCCAGGCCCATGCGCTGGCCGTCTTCAGGGCTGTAGATGCGGGCCACGCCGTAGTCCTGCAAGGCGCTGATCTCGGCCGGCACGATGACGCCGCCGCCGCCGCCGAAGACCTGGATGTGGCCGCCGCCGCGCTGGCGCAGCAGGTCGACCATGTACTGGAAGTACTCGACGTGGCCGCCCTGGTAGCTGCTGATCGCGATCGCCTGCGCGTCTTCCTGCAGCGCCGCGGTGACGACTTCGTCGACCGAGCGGTTGTGGCCCAGGTGGATGACTTCGGCGCCCATGCCTTGCAGGATGCGGCGCATGATGTTGATGGCGGCGTCGTGGCCGTCGAACAGGCTGGCCGCGGTGACGAAGCGCAGTTTGTGTTGCGGGCGATAGGCGGCAAGGGCCTGGTACTCGGCAGACAGCTCGGACATGGCGTGATGGCAGCGTGGGTTTGCTTGACGTTGACGTAAACGTCAATCGGCCATCATGCCACCGGTGGCCAGCGCACGGGCGCGCCGCCGGCGCCACTCATGGTTTTCCCGCGGCCACGGGGGCGTGGCCGAGCGGCTCGGGCTGCTACGCTGTCAGGCTCTGCAAATCGCTGCGCGAACCATGACATTTCTGGCCATCGACATTGGCAATTCGCGCCTCAAGTGGGCGCTGTACGCGGCGCCGCGTCCGGGGGCGCGCCTGCTGGACCAGGGCGCGGTGTTCCTGGAAACCATCGACACCTTGTCCGACAGCGTCTGGCAGGCGCTGGCGCCGCCGTCGAGCATGCTCGGCTGCGTCGTCGCCGGCGACGCCGTGCGCCGCCGTGTCGAAGAGCAGATGGAGCTGTGGGACATCGAGCCGCGCTGGGTCGTGCCGGCGCAACATGAAGCCGGCATCAGCAGCGGCTACGACCACCCGAACCGGCTTGGCGCCGACCGCTGGGTGGCACTGGCCGGCGCGCGCTCGCGCCTGCTCGCTGCCGGGCCGGCGCGGCCGGCGCTGGTGGTGATGGTCGGCACCGCCGTCACCGTCGACGCGCTCGACGCCGAAGGCCACTTTCTGGGCGGCCTGATCCTGCCCGGCTTTGGCCTCATGCTGCGGGCGCTGGAGATGGGCACGGCCGGGCTCAAGGTGCCCACTGGCGAGGTGGTCGACTTCCCCACCAACACCAGCGACGCCTTGATGAGCGGTGGCGCCAATGCGATCGCCGGCGCCATCGAACGCCAGCACCGCAAGCTGCTGGCGCGCACCGGCCAGGCGCCGGCGCTGTACATGACGGGTGGCGCGGCGGTCAAGCTCAACGCCATCACCGACCTGCCTTTCGTCAACCTCGAATCGCTGATCTTCGACGGCTTGCTGCTGATGCAGTCGCACCGGCTGGCGCTGTAGCGCGGACCTGCGCTCGTCCAGGGGGCCGACAGCGCGCCGGCTTTCTGCTATAGATTGCGGCCAGCGGCGGCCCTCTTCGGCGCGGCCGAAAGGGAGTTCCGATGAAGCCAGTTCTGTCGGCACTGTCGCTGGTCACCCTGGGCGCTCAAGCGGCCGATTTCACCGGTTCGGCTGCGGTCGGCAGCCTGATCGGCACTGGCGGAGGATTTGCCGTGGCCTGCACGCCAGCGCCTTGTCTTGACACCTACATCGGCAGCGCCGCCGCCGGGCCGGTCGCCGAAGTGTCGGGCAGCTACGGGGACGCCAGCATCAGCTTCAGCGCCGGCGCGCTGGCGAGCGCGCGCTCGCTGACGGTGTTGCATGCGCGGGCGGCTTTGCTGGTCAGCGGCGGCGCTTTTGGTGGCGACGCCACGCAGATCTGGTTCGCCAACGCAACGTCGTCGGTCAGCACCGAGCTGACGCTGACACCCATCGACCCGGCCGACCTGGGCCGGCCGGTCGACCTGCTGCTGCGCTACCGCTTTCAAGGCCTGCTGCGCGCCGTGCACAGCGGTGACGTCGGCGCCAGCGCCCAGGCGCGTGTGCAGGTCGACGACGGCACGCAGCAGGCGCTGACCTGCACGCCCGATGTGGCCGACCCCGCGTTCTGCCGCCTGGACCCGATCCGCGCCATCTACGGCACGCCATTCAGCTACAGCGCTTACCTCATCACCAGCGCGAACTTGACGGCGCAGCCCGGGCCGGGCGGCTACAGCGGCGACATCGAGGTCGACCACAGCCGCTCGCTCGAATGGGTCGATGCCAGCGTCTATGCGCCCAAAGGCGCGGCGCTGAACGGCTGGGCCTTGCGCGCCGGCCAGGACGCGGCGCCGCTGTTCAGCAGCCCGGTGCCTGAGCCGCGCACTGTGCTGATGGCGGCGCTGGGCGTGGCGCTGGTGTTGCGGCGGACGCGCCGCTACAAGATGTAGCGCGACAAGTCTTCGTTCTTCGACAGCTCACCTAGCCGTTCGTCGACGGCCGCCGGGTCCAGCGTCACCGTCTGGCCGCTGCGGTTCGGGGCGTCGAAGCTGACTTCGTCGAGCAGCCGCTCCATCACTGTGGCCAGGCGGCGGGCGCCGATGTTTTCGGTGCGCTCATTGACGTCGAAGGCGATCTGCGCCAGCCGGCGCACGGCGCCCGGCGTGATCTCCAGCGTCACGCCTTCGGTGGCCAGCAAGGCCTGGTACTGCGTCACCAGGCTGGCCTGGGTGCTGGTGAGGATGGCCTCGAAGTCGTCCACCGACAGCGGGCCGAGCTCGACGCGGATCGGGAAGCGGCCCTGCATCTCGGGAATCAGGTCGCTGGGCTTGGCGAGGTGGAAGGCGCCGGAGGCAATGAACAAGATGTGGTCGGTCTTGACGATGCCGTACTTGGTGCTCACCGTCGTGCCTTCGACCAGCGGCAGCAGGTCGCGCTGCACGCCCTGGCGACTGACGTCGGTGCCGGTGTGGTCAGAGCGTGTCGCCACCTTGTCGATCTCGTCGATGAAGACGATGCCGTTGCTTTCGGCATGGGCCAGCGCGGCAGTGCGGATGTCGTCCTCGCTGACGAGCTTGGCGGCTTCTTCGTCGATCAGGTGCTTCAAGGCGTCGCCGATTCTCAGCTTGCGCTTCTTGCGTGCCGGCTGGCTGAGCTGCGAGAACATGCCCTTGAGCTGCTCGGCCATCTCTTCCATGCCTTGCGGGCCCAGGATTTCCAGGGCCGGCTTGGCATCTGCAACCTCGACCTCGATCTCCTTGTCGTTCAAAGAGCCTTCACGCAGCCGCTTGCGCATCACCTGGCGCGCGGTGCTGTCGGCCGCCGGCGTGGCGCCGAAGTCCGAACGCGGCGGCGGCACCAGGATGTCGAGCACACGGTCCTCGGCGGCGTCTTCGGCGAGTGCGCGCTTGGTGCGCACTTGGCGTTCACGTTCGTCCTTCACCGCCACGTCGACGAGGTCGCGGATGATCGAGTCGACATCCTTGCCGACATAGCCGACCTCGGTGAACTTGGTCGCCTCGACCTTGAGGAAAGGGGCGTCGGCCAGCCGCGCCAGCCGGCGCGCGATCTCGGTCTTGCCAACGCCGGTGGGGCCGATCATCAAGATGTTCTTGGGCGTGATCTCGGCGCGCAAGCTCTCCTCGACCTGCTGGCGGCGCCAGCGGTTGCGCAGCGCGATCGCCACCGCGCGCTTGGCCTGCTTCTGGCCGACGATGTGGCGGTCGAGTTCGGAGACGATCTCCTGCGGGGTCATGCTGTAGGCGCTCATCGCGGTGGCTGTCCTTCGGCGGCGTCGCCGTCCAGGGTCTCGATGGTGTGGTGCTGATTGGTGTAGATGCACAGGTCGCCGGCGATCTCCAGCGAGCGCTTGACGATCGCCGCCGGTGCCATCGCCGTGTGTTCGAGCAAGGCGCGCGCCGCCGCCTGCGCGAAGGCGCCGCCGGAGCCGATGGCGACGATGCCGTGCTCGGGCTCAAGCACGTCGCCGTTGCCGGTGATGATCAGCGAGGCCTCTTTGTCGGCCACCGCGAGCATCGCTTCCAGGCGCCGCAGCACGCGGTCGGTGCGCCAGTCCTTGGTCAGCTCGATGGCGGCGCGCACCAGATGGCCCTGGTGTTTTTCCAGCTTGGCTTCAAAACGTTCGAACAGCGTGAAGGCGTCGGCGGTGGCGCCGGCAAATCCGGCCAGCACCTGTTCGCGGTAGAGCTTGCGCACCTTGCGCGCGCTGGCCTTGACGATGATGTTGCCCAGTGTCACCTGGCCGTCGCCGCCGATGGCGACGAGCGGCCCGCGGCGCACGCTGACGATGGTGGTGCCGTGATAACTGTCCATGGAAATTCCGATGTGGGGCCAGGCGGCCCGGGTTCAAGGTCGGTCAGGCGGGGGCCCGCATGGGCCAGGGGCTAGCGCGCAACACCACACTAGACCTTGCGCACCTGCACCTTGGCGTGTTCGTTGATGCCCATGGCGCCGAAGAACAGCGCCACCAGCCGGTGGGCGTCGACGAACATCACCGCGCGGTTGTCGTTGCGCTTGGACAGCACCCAGTTCAGCAGGTCGCCGGCGGCGATGAAGTCGACCCGGATCAGGCGCGCGCAGGAGACGCTGATCAGCGGCGCGTTGCCGAGCTCGCCGTTGATCTGCGCCAGCGTTTGTCCGATGTCGCCGACCAGTTGGCCCGACAGCTCGACATGCGCTTGCTCGACACCGCCGCCACCGGCGTCCTCGGTGATGCTGGACTCGAGGAAGCTGGTCGAGACCTCGCTGACCATCGACAGCGGCGGTGTGCGCGTGGACAGGCTCGAGCCGCTGATGCGCACCTTGCAGCGCGCCGGCTCCCACGACGGCGGCGACACCTCATAGGTGACGCAGTAGTCGATCGCGGCCTCGTCGAACTGGTCGGCGCGGTTGGCCAGCCGCAGCGCATCGAGCCGGGTCAGCCAGAACGCCGGGTCGGCGTCGCGCACGCCGGTCGGCGCCGCTTCCTGCAGCACGGCGAACAGCCGGTCACCCGCCATCCAGCGCATCTCCAGCTGCTGGCCAGCCCAGAGCCGGAACAGCATCGACAACTGCATCGCGGTTTCGGCGTCGATGCTGTTCAGGCGGCTCCAGTCGAAGATCCAGGGCAGCGGCATCTGCAGCGTCTGCGAGCGCAGCCGCGTCAGCGCGTCGCTGTCGAGCACCTCGGGGCAGATCCAGCCGACCTCGCCGGTGATGCGATTCGACGCCACAGGACGCTCTTCGGCCACTGCCTCGGCGACCAGTTTGGGCAGCGAGTACCACTGCGGCGCCGACCAGCCGAACTGCTGCGCGTAGTCGACCGCCAGGCTCTCGAAGCGCTGCTGCTGGCCGATGGCGCGGTAGAGGTCGAACAGCACCAGCCAGGTCTCGGCGTGCTGAGCGCGGGCGCCGCCCGGGCCGGTGATCTGCTGCAGGGCGTGCTCGCAAGGGCCGAAATCGGCGTTGGCGAAGGCGATCACCGCTTCGTCGAGCTCGGGGTCGTGCACCGCCTCGCTGACTTCGACGGCGAAGGGGTTGCTGAGGTCGCCGATGTCGCCGATCGGGCCCGGCTGCAGCGGCGCCAGCGGCGGCAGGCCGGTGGCCATCTGCACCGGTGCCGGCGCGGACGCTGGCGCCAGATCGAGATCCAGGTCGGGCAGCGGCGGCAGCGCCGGCAGCCGCTCGTCGTCGTCCAGGCGCATGCCGCGCGTGCTGGCGGGCGCGCCCGGGCGCGTCAGCGAGGCAGGCGCGGTCGTCGCGTTGAAGAAGCCCGGCGGCCTGCGGTTCGTCGAGGCCAGGCCGTCGCCGACCATCTGCTGCTCGATCTCGTCGATCTTGGCCTTGACGCCGCTGTCGGGGCGGGCGGTGCGGCTGTCGCCCAGGCGGGCCTCGGAGTCGTCCAGCCGTGACGAGCCGCCCAGCGCTGCCAGCTGGTCGGCCGACAAGCCTTCGCGGCGCACCTTGCGCAAGGTGTCGAACTCGCGCTTGCGCACGAAGTCGTTGCGCCGCTTGCGCTCGATCATCGC
>JAUYAJ010000712.1 GCA_030693565.1 Rubrivivax sp. | reverse complement strand
GCATGGGCGGCGGCGCCGCCAGTTCGATGGCTGCCGGCGCCAACACCGCGGCGCTCGACTTCGACTCGGTGCAGCGCGGCAACCCGGAGATCCAGCGCCGCGCCCAGGAGGTCATCAACCTGTGCTGTGCGCTGGGCGCGGCCAACCCGGTGCTCGCCATCCACGACGTCGGTGCCGGTGGCATCAGCAATGCCTTCCCCGAACTGGTGGACGGCGCCGGCAAAGGCGCGAGTTTCGACATGCGCCGGGTGCCGCTGGAGGAAAGCGGGCTGGCGCCGAAGGAGATCTGGTGCAACGAAAGCCAGGAGCGCTATGTGCTGGCGATCGCGCCCGACTCGCTGGTTTTGTTCGAACAGATGTGCGTGCGTGAACGCTGCCCGTTCGCCGTTGTCGGCGTCACCACCGACGAGCGTGAGCTGGTGCTCGAAGACGGCCCGGGCGGCGAACGTGTCATCGACATGCCGATGGACGTGTTGCTGGGCAAGACGCCCAAGGTGCACCGCGATGTCCAGCGGGTTGCGCGCGACGAAGCCGCGCTGGCGCTCACCGGCGTCGAGCTCAAGCAGGTCGCTTTCGACGTCCTGCGCCACCCGACGGTGGCGAGCAAGCGTTTCCTGATCACCATCGGTGACCGCACGGTCGGCGGCCTCAGCCACCGCGACCCGATGGTCGGGCCCTGGCAGGTGCCGGTGGCCGACTGCGCGGTCACGCTGGCCGACTTCAGCGGCCACCGCGGCGAAGCCATGAGCATGGGCGAGCGCACGCCGCTGGCGGCGCTGGACGCGCCGGCGGCGGGCCGGATGGCCGTTGGCGAGGCCTTGACCAACTTGCTGGCGGCGCCGATCGAGCTGTCGCGCGTCAAGCTCAGCGCCAACTGGATGGCGGCCTGCGGCGAAGCCGGCGAAGACGCCGCGCTCTACGACACCGTGCACGCCGTCGGCATGGAACTGTGCCCGGCGCTGGGCATCGGCATCCCGGTTGGCAAGGATTCGCTGTCGATGCGCATGCGCTGGGACGACGCCGGCGTCAGCCAGCAAGTGACGGCGCCGGTGTCGCTGATCGTCACCGCTTTCGCCAGCCTGGACGACGTGCGCCCGACCCTGACGCCGGTGCTGCAGCCGGGCGACACCACCTTGCTGCTGGTCGACCTCGGCCAGGGCCGCCAGCGTTTGGCGGGCTCGATGCTTGCCCAGGTGCTGGGGCAGTTCGGCAGCGCGGCCGTCGACGGCGTGCCCGATCTGGACGATCCGGCGCTGCTGCGCGGCCTGGTGGCCGCGGTCACCCAGCTGCGCGGCCAGGGCCGCATCCTGGCCTATCACGACCGCAGCGATGGCGGCCTGTGGGCGGCGGCCTGCGAGATGGCTTTCGCCGGCCACCGCGGGCTGAGCTTGAACGTCGATCTGCTGGTCACCGAGGGCGACGGCATCCAGGACAGCCGCGGCGATTTCGGCGACGCCAAGAACTGGGCCGGGCAGGTCGCAGGGCGCCGCAACGAACTG
Organism: Rubrivivax sp.; assembly: GCA_030693565.1. Classification (GTDB taxonomy): domain Bacteria; phylum Pseudomonadota; class Gammaproteobacteria; order Burkholderiales; family Burkholderiaceae_C; genus Rubrivivax. The sequence continues at coordinate 2,710 of JAUYAJ010000712.1, read as the reverse complement.
ACGCTGCGGGCGCTGTTCAACGAAGAGCTCGGCGTTGTCATGCAAGTCGCCACGGCCGAGCGCGACGCGGCCATCGCGGTGCTGCGCCAGCATGGCCTGGGCGCGCACACCCATGTGGTGGGCAAGACCAACGAGCGCGGCATCGTCGAGGTCTGGCGCGACGCCAAGCCGGTGTTCAGTGCGCCGCTGCGCGACCTGCACCAGGCCTGGGACGAAGTCAGCTGGCGCATCGCGCGCGAACGCGACAACCCGGCCAGCGCCGACCAGGAGCACGAAGCCGCCGGCGCCGCCGCCGACCCCGGACTGCACCGCTTCATCAGCTTCGACCCGGCCGAGAACGTCGGCCTGCCTTACGTTGGCGGCGCGCGGCCGCGGCTGGCGATCCTGCGCGAGCAGGGCGTCAACTCGCAAGTCGAGATGAGCTATGCGATGGCGCAGGCCGGCTTCGATACCTTCGATGTCCACATGAGCGACTTGCAGTCGGGCCGTGCCCGGCTCGAGCAGTTCCAGGGCTTTGTCGCCTGCGGCGGCTTCAGCTATGGCGACACGCTGGGTGCCGGCGAAGGCTGGGCGCGGTCCATCCTCTTCAACCCGCAGCTGGCGGCGATGTTCGCGGCCTTCTTCGCGCGCCGCGACACCTTCGCGCTCGGCGTGTGCAATGGCTGCCAGATGATGGCGGCGCTGAGCACGCTGATTCCCGGCGCCGCGGCGTGGCCCAAGTTCACGCGCAACCGCAGCGAGCAGTTCGAGGCCCGGCTGTCGCTGGTGGAAGTGCTGGACAGCCCGAGCCTGTTCTTCAGCGGCATGGCGGGCAGCCGGCTGCCGATCGCGGTCGCCCACGGCGAAGGCTTTGCCGACTTCTCGCAGCGCGGCGACGCCGGTCTGGTGCAGCGTGCGCTGCGCTTCGTCGACCACCACGGGCAGCCCACCGAACGTTATCCAGCCAATCCCAATGGCAGCCCCGACGGCCTGACCGCGGTGACCACCGACGACGGCCGCTTCACCGCCTTGATGCCACACCCCGAGCGTGTGTTCAGGAATCTGCAGCTGAGCTGGTCGGGCGGCGACATCGACGCTGCCAGCCCGTGGCGGCGCATGTTCGGCAACGCGCGGCGCTGGCTGGGCTGATGGAGCGCACGATGAGCGAACCCGTGGTGCGCCGGCTGCTGGTCGACTTGAAGTCGCCGTTCGCACGCCACTGGAACGGCGGCGACGCCTTTCGCACCGCCTTCTTCAACGCGCTGTCGTTCAGCTTCCCGGCCGGTGAGCAGCTCTTCATCGACTCGGTCAAGCTCGGGTTGCAGCAGTTGACACCGGCTCAGCATGAACGTTTCGACAACGAGGTGCGCGGCTTCATCGGCCAGGAAGCCACCCATCGGCGCATCCATGCGCTGTTCAACGCCGAGCTGGAGCGCCAAGGGCTGATCAATCACTGGGAACCTCGCATCCTGAGCCGGCGCCGGCAGCTCGAGGGTGTCGATCCGCGCAACTGGCTGGCGGTGACGGCGGCCACCGAACACTTCACCGCCATCCTGGCCGAATACCTGCTGACCCGGCCGCAGGCGCTGGACGGCGCCGAGCCGCGCTTGCGCGACCTCTGGCTCTGGCACTCCAGCGAAGAATCCGAGCACCGCTGCACGGCCTTCGACCTCTACCGGGCGCTGGGCGGCAATGAACTCTGGCGCCGGCGCTTGTTCCGCGTCGTCAGCTTTCACTTCGCCACCGACGTGCTGCGGCAAACCGTGCACAACCTCTGGCGCGACGGCTCGTGGAAGCGGCCGTCGACCTGGCTCGGTGGTCTGCGCTTTCTGCTCGGTCGTGACGGCTTGTTGCGGGTCAACGCAGGCCCGTGGCGGCGTTACCTGAGGGCGGACTTCCACCCGTCGCAAATGGACGGCAGCGCAGGCCAGCGCTGGCTGGCCCAGCATGCCGACCTGGCGCCGCCGGTGGCTGCGTCCTGAGGATGTGGCAGGTCCGGGGCCGGGCCCCGGACCGGTGAGCGCCTTACTGGCGCTGCTCGATGCCGGCGATGGCCCAGGAGCGGCTGTCGTCGTGCGGCTTGACCAGGTGCCAGATCTCGTCGAAGTTCACCGCTGCAGCGCCGGCTTCCTCGACCACCTGGCCATGGAAACGCACGCTGACGATTTGCTGTTCGCCTTCGTTGGCGACGTCCAGCACTTCGGATTCGATGCGGACGACGTCGGTCTGCTGGGTCTTGGTGCCGCGTTCCTGGATCTCGAGCCGGGCCTCGGCGAACATCTCCGGCGTCGTGAACTTGCGCAGGTCGTCAAGGTCGCGGGCGTCGTTGGCGGCTTGCAGGCGGATGAAGATCATCTTGGCGATGCGGCCAAAACCCTCGGCGTCGAAGCTCGCCGGCACGAAGGCGCGGCTGACACCGGCAGCGGCCGGCGCAGCCAACTGCTCGGCAGCCACCGGCTCGGCGACCGGCGCGGCGCTGCTGGCGCCACCGGGCTGCGGCCAGGCCACCTGGGTCGGGCTGCCGGTGCCGGCACCAGCGCCAGCGGCGGCGTATTGCATGCCGCCTGCGTTGCCTTGGGCGCTCGCGGCCGGGCCGAAGCGGCGCATCAGAAAGCGGATGGCGAAGAAGGCAGCGACCGCCATCAAGGCCATCATCAGCAGACTGCCGAATTCCCCGCTCATGCCGAGGTGGCTCATCAGCGCGGCCAGGCCAAGACCGGCGGCCAGGCCG
>JAUYAJ010000711.1 GCA_030693565.1 Rubrivivax sp. | reverse complement strand
CACATAACACCGCGTCTTCGGCCCCGTGGCGTCGTTGCAAATCCTCGCGATACCACGGGGTATCGCTCCGGTTTGCGCCTAGCCACAGGACCAAATCCATCGGTTTTCTTAAGTGCCTCACAGCGTGCAACACCACACTAGCGGCCGGCATCCGCCCAGCGCCCGTCCGCGCGCTGGCGCAGCCGGCCCAGCGCCACCAGAGTGTCCAACAGCGTCGGCAGGCGCTCGCGCCAACGGCCGCGGCCGCTGAAGTGCGCGGCCAGCTCTGTCTGGTCCAGGCCGCGGCCTGCCTTCGCCATCACCTCGGCCACGGCCTTGATCTGCTCGGTCAGCCCGGTAGGCCAGGGTCGCGCAGGCGGCGCCTGCGGCGGGGTCGCAGGGGCGCCTTCCGCGCTGTCGTCGGCTTCGCTGCTGTCGTCCTCGGTGACGATGGCCACCTGCTCGCCTCGGCCCAGCTGAAAGGACGGCCGCAACCAGCGCACCGTGCCGGCGGCCTCTTCGGCAGCACGTTTGGCGTTCAGCGCCACCAGCCGCTCCAGCAGCACGCCGGTGTCGGCGGGCAAGTTCAGGTCGGCCCAGCCGTAAGCCGCCAGCACGGCCGCGTCCAGTTCGTCGTGCAGGCTCTTGAGCACCGCAACCAGGCCATGTTCGTGCACGAGCTTGCCCTTGGCGGTGAGGGCCTCACCGCTGCGCAATTTTTCCAGCACGTTGTAGAGCGCGGTCAGCGTCACGTCGGCGTGCGCGGCCTGACGCGATTTGCGGTGGACGTCGATCTGTTCGGCGAGATTGCGGATTTGCTCGCTGAGTTCGGGCGTGAGGCCGGTGTCCTCTGAAGGAAACGGGAACGGCTCGAAGCATCGCGACTTGTTGTATCGGGGATCGTTTCCCACACCCAGCCGGCCGCCCGCCGCCAGCGCCCACTGCACATGCACTGCGCTCGACAACAGGCCCAAGTGCAGCGCATCGTTGATGCTCACAGCGATGATCATGTTGTCGGGCATCACGCTTGCATCGAGGAACTGGAAAGCGCGGTGCTTGGCGGTTTCGACCGTTGCGATGTAGCGCCGCAATCCATGAAGGGCCGGTCGCAAGTCCCTTCGTGGCTCACCGAAGAGCCACCAGTTGTCGCGGTACGTCGCTCGGTTGTTCTGGTCTCGTTCCGGCTTGACGCGCTCGAGCACCCACTGATAGACCGCCGGAAACCGCTCGCGCACATCATCGGCATCAAGCCCGAACAGATCAATCACCAGGGCATCGCGAGGCTTGGCCGTGAGGTCACGGCCGTTGCGGTACTCGCGAATGTGCCGCTCCAGGCCAGGCACGGTTCCCAGTCCCAAGGCGGCCGCCTGTTGCCGCGTCACGATGAATCCAGCACCGTGGAGCTTTACACCTGGCGACGACAGACCCGCGTTGGCGCGCAAAGGCCTGGCCGTCGATACGTTCGCGCCAAGACGCAGGTCAGCGTGGATGAGGCCCTGTCGCTGCACCAGCGTGACCGCCACTTCGCCTTCATCAATGCGGTGTTCGTCAGTGACGGTCAGCAAGCGACCCTCGCCGACGCCCGCCACGCCAACCGTCATTGCAATGCGCACGTCCGCGCCGTTGGCGCTGTCCACCCACGGATGGTCCGGGATGGCAAATGACAGCGAAAGGCCACCGCCGTCCATCGCGCTCTGCACCACTCTGCGGTTGAAAGTCTGACGCAGGCTGTTGGTTGTGATGAAGCCAAAGCGCTTGGCTTTACCCGCCGTCACGAGAGTCGCAGCGCGGTGCCACCAGTACATGACGAAGTCGGCGCTTTCGGGCACCTCAGGCCAGGCTCTTCGCAAGGCCTCGGCGTAGCCACCGCCCAAGGATGCGCGCATCGAGCTCGCGCCAATGAAGGGCGGATTGCCGACGATGAAATCGGCTTGCGGCCAGTCGGCCTGGCTCGGATTCAGGTAGCGCCACTGCACCACTTGTGCCATCTCGTCAGGCACCAGCTGGGCGGTTACCGGGTGGGACTTGGTGCTCACGCCATCCCAGCGCATCACCAGCTGACCCTTCGCGTCCGTCATCGGTTCCTGGCGCTCATAGGCCAGCACAGCGTCGCGGTGTTCGATGTTGCCGTAGTCGTGTACCACGGGCTCGGCCACGCTGCTGCGGCCGCTGGTGCGGATGTGCCACTGCAAGAAGCCGATCCACAACACCAGTTCCGCCAGCGCCGCCGCACGCTCGTTGATCTCGATGCCGCGCAGTTGTTGAAGGGTGACCGTCTCGCGGCCCAGGTCCAGCGCGTCCTGGGTGTCGCCCAGCGCGCCCAGTTGGTTCAGCACTTCGCCTTCCAGCCGTTTCAGGTGTTCGAGCGTGACGTATAGGAAGTTGGCGCTGCCGCAGGCCGGGTCCAGCACGCGCAGGGTGCACAGGCGGTGCAGGAAGTCCCTGACCTGCTGGCGCGCCTCTTTCCACTTGGCGCGCACGGCCGCGCTGTGGCGGTCCAGCGCAGCAAAGTCCTTCTTGGTCTGGACCAGCGGCGGGTTGGCTTCCAGCGCACTGGCCTCTTGCGCCAGCGTCAGCGCGGCGGCCTGGGCGTCGGCCCACTCGGCGCGCAGCGGCTCAATGACGGTGGGCAGCACCAGCCGCTCCACGTAGGCGCGCGGTGTGTAATGCGCGCCCAGCGCATGGCGCTCCTGGGTGCCGAGCGCGCGTTCAAGCAAGGTGCCGAAGATGGCGGGCTCGACGTCGCGCCAATTGGTGCCGGCGGCTTCAAGCAGCCAGTCGATCTGCTGCGTGCTGAGCAGCAGGCTGTAGCTGCTGGCGCTGGCGCCCTTGAACAGCTTGCCGTTGAATCTGAGCACCGGCTTGACGATCACGGCCGAAAAGCCGCCGCGGTCCATATCGGCCCACAGGATGCGCAGCATGTGCTGCACGGCGGCCGGATCCTGGCGGTGTTGATGCAGCAGCGTGTGGAACGAACCTTTGGGCAGCAGCTCCACGTCTTCGGCGAACATGCTGAACAGGCAACGCGACAGGTAGGCCGCCACGTCGTGCGCGCTGTGCCCCGATTGCTCCAGTGAGAGGGCCAACTTGGCCAGCTGCTGCGAAACTTCGCGCGTGACCTGGGCGCTGATGCGGGCCGGGTTGAGCGCGTCGGGGTCGGTCCAGATGAGGCGCAGGCGCCGCAGCGTTTCGGGCTGCACCAGGTCGGCCAGCGCAATGCGGTGGCTGCGCGGGTCGGGAAACGGCGTGTAGGTGGCGCCGGTGCGGCTGAACTCGGCGTAGACCTCCAGCACCGTGCCCACATCTACCACCAGCAAGAAGGGCGGGCGGCCTTCGTCGGCGGGCAAGGCGCGGGCGTAGTCCTCGGCCTGCGTTCGGGCCTTCTGCAAGCCGATGTCAAAGCCTTTGGTGTGCGTACCGGTGTGCAGCTTCTTGGCTTCGAGCACAAAGTGGCCGCGTCGGTAGCAGTCCACCCGCCCGGGGCTGGATGTGCCGTCGCCATAGGCAAAGGTCACCGGCCTCTCGAACATGTAGTCCTGTGCGGCCGTGGCGTGCGGCTTGGGCACCTCCAGCAATTCGCAAAGCTCGATGACGAACGATTGCGCCGTGGCAAGTTCGCTCGCGGTCACTCCCTGCCAGCGCTCAATGAATGCCTGAGCTTTGTCTGTGCGTTCCATGCGCGGCATGATAGGGGCGTCCGGTTGCCAATCGAAGGGCCAAACAACGAGCTACCCGTGCTCACCCGACTGCCGCTTTGCCCGCGCCAAGGTCAGAATGTCAGGCCTGCCCACGGTCCGCTGAAACTGCTCAACCCATACGCCATGGCCATCACCCGCTTCGCCTTCCCCACCGACATCCACTTCGGCGCCGGCGCGCGCCGGCAAGTTGCCGAGCACCTGCTGGCCCAGGGCTTGAAGCGCCCGCTGATCGTCACCGACCGCGCGCTCGCCGCGCTGCCGGTGCTGGCCGAGTTCCGCAGCCACCTCGGCGGGCTGGAAGTCGCGGTGTTCGACGGCATCGCCGGCAACCCGAGTTGCGCGATGGCGATGACCGGCGCGGCGGCCTTCAAGGCCCATGGCGCCGACTGCGTCATCGGCTTCGGCGGCGGCGCCGCGCTCGATGTGGCCAAGCTGGTGGCGCTGATGGAGGTGCACGACGGCGACGTGCTCGAATACGCCTGGGACCACCCGCAGGTGCGGCCCATCGTCCAGCCGCTGCCGTATCTGGTGGCGCTGCCCACCACGGCGGGCACCGGCTCCGAGGTCGGCCGCTCGTCGGTGGTGTCGGAGAACGACAGCCACGAAAAGCGCACCGTCTTCAACGCCAGGCTGCTGCCGCGCGCGGTGTTCGCCGACCCCGAACTGACGCTGTCGCTGCCGGCCAGCGTGACCGCCGCCACCGGCATGGACGCGCTCACCCACAACATCGAAAGTTACCTCTCGCCGGCCTACCACCCGCTGTGCGACGGCATCGCGCTCGAAGGCCTGCGCATCGGCGCGCGCGCGCTCGTCACCGCGGTGGCCGAGCCGGGCAATCTGCAGGCCCGCGCCGACATGCTCATGAGCTCGATGATGGGTGCGATCGCGTTCCAGAAAGACCTCGGTTCGGTGCATGCCTGCGCCCATGCGCTGGGCGCTGTCAACGACCTGCACCACGGGCTGGCGAACGCGTTGATGATCGACAGCGTGCTGGACTGGAACTTCGAGGCCGTGCCGGCCAAGTTCGACGAGCTCGCCCGCGCCGCTGGCCTGGCCGGTGGTGGCGCCGCCTTCGTGCCCTGGCTGCGTTCGCTGAAGGCGCAGATCGGCATCACCGGCGGGCTGGCCGCGCGCGGCGTGCAGCGTGAACAGCTGCCGCGCCTGATCAGCCTGGCGGCGCGCGACTTCACCGGCGCCACCAACCCGCGCCCGGCCACCGAGGCCGACTACGCGCGCCTGTTCGACAAGGCCTGGTGAGATGGACAAGCCCCTGCTGATCGGCATCTCGGCGCGCATCTACCACCCGGGCGGGCCGGTGCTCGACCTCGGCGGCGTCTGGACCAAGACGCTGCACTACCTGGAGCAGTCGGTCGCCCACTGGGTGATGGGGCGCGAGGTGCTGGCGGTGATGATCCCGGCGGTGGACAGCGACAGCGTGCTCAAGCGCGCCGAGCTCAGCCTGCGCGGCTTTGCCGACGTGCTCGACGGCCTGGTGCTGCAAGGTGGCAACGACGTCGCCCCCGAGACCTATGGCGAAACCCCGCTGGCGCCCGAATGGCATGGCGACCGCGTGCGCGACCGCTACGAGATCGAACTCGTCAACGCCTTCATCGAAGCGGGCAAGCCGGTGATCGGCATCTGCCGCGGCTGCCAGCTGATCAACGTCGCCTTCGGCGGCACGCTGTACCAGGACATCCCGACCCAGCTGCCGCAAGCACAAGCTCACCTGGACCGCAATCACTACGACCGCAAGCTGCACGGCGTGCAGTTCGTTGCCGGCAGCGGGCTGGCCAGGCTTTACGCCGGGCGCGCCAGCGCCACCGTCAACTCGATCCACCACCAGGCGGTGAAAGACCTGGGCAGCGACCTCGTCGCCGAAGCCCATGCGGTGCCCGACGGCGTTGTCGAGGCGATCCGCTGGCGCGGCCCGAGCTATGTCTTCGGCATGCAATGGCACCCCGAATTCCTGGCCTTGCGCGACCTGCACGACGAGCAGCTCGCCGGCAAGCCCATCCTCACCGACTTCCTGGGCGCGGCGCGCGCCGCCCGCCGCTGAAAGCCCGCTG
>JAUYAJ010000447.1 GCA_030693565.1 Rubrivivax sp. | reverse complement strand
GCGATGATCTCGGTGACGACACCCTTCTCTTTCAGCCGCACGGCCTCTTCGACGGCGATCTCGTCGAAGGGGTTCATGCTCATCTTGACGTTGGCGATGTCGACACCGCTGCCGTCGGACTTGACGCGGACCTTGACGTTGTAGTCGACGACCCGTTTGACGGGTACCAGCACCTTCATGAATCGGCTCCTGTGCGATTGACGTTGAGCCCGATTCTAGTGGCCCCGGCAGCCAAAAATAGAACGAGCGTTCTATTTTCGGCCGGGCGGACGGCAGCCCTACAGCGCCAGGCCAGCGGCCGGCGCGAGCGCCCTACTTCGCGGCCTTGCGCCGCGTGCCGGCCGCATTGGCTTCACGCTGGCGCTGCCATTCGAGCCAGGCAAGCAGCGGCAGGCTGGGCTGGCGCTGCACGCCCTCGAGCACGAAGGGGCCGGTCAGGCGCAAGGCCTTGATGGCGACGCGCTGCTTGTACAGCGCCGGGTGGAAAGGGCCTTCGGCGCCGAGCGTGAAGGTCTCGCCCAGGCGGGCCGCGCAACGCGCGCAGTGGCTGTGCCAATGCGCGCCGCTGGCATTGGCGCTCTGGTCGCGGCGCCAGCAGCCCTTGCTGTGCTCACGTGCCGCTTTGTCGACCTCGGGCGGCAGCGTGGTGATGCGGCGCAGCAGCGTCGTCGGTGCGTTCTCGATCTCGAACTCGGGCAAGCCCATCATCGCGAACACCGGCGTGCGCTCGCCGCAGTGCGGGCAGTCGGTCAGCGCGCGCAGCAACAGCAGTTCCTGGCAGACGACTGGCGCCGCACCCGGGCTGCCGCGTTTGGCGCTCTTGTGGGCATCGTCGAGCAAGCCGGCGTCGTCGACGGCGAGCGGATCATGTTTGACATCCCCAGGCCGGCGCGGCCGGCGGGCACTGTTGCGGGAGGTGCTGCTTTGGCTCATGCGCCCCAGTTTGAACCCATTGGGCGAGAAGACCAAGTGCCGGCAACGCCGCGCTGGCATCAGGCCCGCGCAAAAGCCTTACCGTAATCAGGGACTACACGGTCGCCAGCAGCCTGTGCAGACCGCGATCGTGGTGCCCGGAACGGGGGTCGAACCCGTACGCCCTGTGAGGGGCCGCAGATTTTAAGTCTGCTGCGTCTGCCGATTTCGCCATCCGGGCGCGCCGCGATTATCAGTGCCGCAAAGCAGCGCGCCGGCGTGAAAGAGCCCGGCAGCTTGTGGCCGCCGGGCTTGAGGGCTGCGCGTGGCAGCCGCTGGATCAGCCGTGCTTGGCGTCGAAGAACTGCTCGTCTTCGGTCGAACCCTTCAGCGCTGCGGTCGAGGCATTGCGCTCGATGGTCGTCGTCACGGCATCGAAGTAACCGGTGCCGACTTCGCGCTGGTGCTTGACTGCGGTGAAGCCGCGATCGGCAGCAGCGAATTCCTTCTCCTGCAGTTCGACGAACGCGCTCATGTTGTTGCGCGCATAGCCGTAGGCCAGGTCGAACATCGAGTAGTTCAGGCTGTGGAAACCGGCCAGCGTGATGAACTGGAACTTGTAACCCATGGCGCCGAGTTCACGCTGGAACTTGGCGATCGTGGCGTCGTCCAGGTTCTTCTTCCAGTTGAACGACGGGCTGCAGTTGTAGGCCAGCAGCTTGCCGGGGAACTTGGCATGGATGGCGTCGGCGAAGGCCTTGGCGAAAGCCAGGTCAGGCTTGCCGGTTTCGCACCACAGCATGTCGACGTAAGGCGCGTAGGCCAGGCCGCGGCTGATTGACTGATCGAGGCCGTTGCGGGTGCGGAAGAAGCCTTCGACGGTGCGCTCGCCGGTCAGGAAGGGCTTGTCGTTGTCGTCGACGTCGGCGGTGACGAGGTCGGCCGCTTCAGCGTCAGTGCGCGCCAACAGCACCGTGGGCGTGCCCATGACGTCGGCCGCCAGCCGCGCCGCCACCAGCTTGGCCACCGCTTCACGCGTGGGCACCAGCACCTTGCCGCCCATGTGGCCGCACTTCTTCACCGAAGCCAGCTGATCCTCGAAGTGCACGCCCGCAGCGCCAGCGTCGATCATCGCCTTCATCAGCTCGAAAGCGTTGAGCACACCGCCGAAACCGGCTTCGGCGTCGGCGACGATGGGGGCGAAGTAGTCGATGTCGTTCTTGCCTTCGCTCCACTGGATCTGGTCAGCGCGGGCGAAGGTGTTGTTGATGCGCTTGACGACCTTGGGCACCGAGTCCACCGAGTACAGCGACTGGTCGGGGTACATCTCGCCGCTGTCGTTGGCGTCGGCGGCCACTTGCCAACCCGACAGGTAGATCGCCTTCAGGCCGGCCTTGACCTGTTGCATCGCCTGGTTGCCGGTCAGCGCGCCCAGCGTGTTGACGAAGGGCTCGGTGTTGACCAGGTTCCACAGCTTTTCGGCGCCGCGCTTGGCCAGCGTGTGCTCGATGGTGATCGAGCCGCGCAGGCGCACGACGTCGGCGGCGCTGTAGCCACGCTGGATGCCTTTCCAGCGCGGGTTCTCGGCCCAGTCTTTCTCGAGGGCGGCGATTTGTTGTTCACGGGTGGCTTGGCTCATGCGGGGCTCCTGGATCAAGGGGATGAGTGAAGGTGTTGATGTCAGCCTTCAGCTTACCTTGTTGCGCACCGACGATCTCAACTTATGTCTTATATAAGAGTAAAAAGTTTTTCTTTAAATATCAACAACTTAAGCTTCACTTCCCACATAGCAAAACAACCTTCTTCCATATGGCGGGTTTTGCTGCGGCGCAGCGTCGTCATTTTCCGCATTACGGGAAGCGGAAGTCTGTATGTGAAACCAGGGCGGACTGGGGCGCTTCATCCCTGCAGCGCGAGCCAGGCAGGCAGGCAGGCAGGCAGGCAGGCAGGCAGGCAGGCAGGCCGGCCGGCCGGCCGGCCGGGCCAGCCTGCGGCCTGCGGCT
>JAUYAJ010000692.1 GCA_030693565.1 Rubrivivax sp. | reverse complement strand
GTGGTCTACGAAGGCCGCACCGAGCTGATGGACGAGGACAAGGCCCAGTTCGCCCAGCCCACCGCGCTGCGCACGCTGGCCCAGGTGGTTGCCGGCGCCGACATCTTCCTGGGCCTGTCGGCCGGCGGCGTGCTCAAGCCGGCGATGGTGGCCTCGATGGCGCGCCAACCGGTGATCTTCGCGCTCGCCAACCCGACGCCCGAGATCCTGCCCGAAGACGTCAAGGCGGTGCGCGACGACGCCATCATCGCCACCGGCCGCAGCGACTACCCGAACCAGGTCAACAACGTCCTGTGTTTCCCCTACATCTTCCGCGGCGCGCTCGACTCCGGGGCGACCACCGTGACCAAAGAGATGGAGATCGCCGCGGTGCACGCGATCGCCGAGCTGGCGCGTGCCGAGCAGAGCGAGGTCGTGGCCGCCGCCTATGCCGGCGTCGACCTCAGCTTCGGCCCCGACTACCTGATCCCCAAGCCTTTTGATCCGCGGCTGATGATGAAGATCGCGCCGGCAGTGGCCCAGGCCGCCGCCGACTCCGGCGTCGCGTTGCGCCCGGTGGCCGACTTCGACGCCTACCGCGACAAGCTGCAGGCCTTCGTCTACGCCTCGGGCACGACGATGAAGCCGATCTTCACGAAGGCCAAGCGGGCGCTGCACAAGCGCGTCGCTTTCGCCGAGGGCGAAGAAGAGCGCGTGCTGCGGGCGGTGCAAATCATCGTCGACGAAGGGCTGGCACGGCCGACGCTGATCGGCCGCCCGGCGGTGATCGCCCAGCGCGTCGAGAAGTTCGGCCTGCGCCTGGCCGAAGGCACGGACTACGACATCGTCAACGTCGAGCAAGACCACCGCTACCGCGACTTCTGGCAGACCTATCACCAGATGACCGAGCGCAAAGGCGTCACCGTCCAGGTCGCCAAGATCGAGATGCGGCGCCGGCTGACCTTGATCGGCGCCATGCTGCTGCACAAGGGTGAAGTCGACGGCATGCTCTGCGGCACCTGGGGCACGACGGCCAATCACCTCTTCTACATCGACCAGGTGATCGGGCCGCGCCCCGGCGGCAGCCCGAGCACACCGCAGGACGTGCGCGTCTACGCCTGCATGAACGGCTTGTTGCTGCCGGGTCGCCAGGTGTTCCTGGTCGACACCCATGTCAACGCCGACCCCAGCGCCGCCGAACTGGCCGAGATCACCGTCATGGCGGCCGAGGAAATGCAGCGCTTCGGCGTCGAGCCGCGCGCCGCGCTGCTGAGCCACTCCAACTTCGGCAGCAGCAACCAGCCCAGCGCCGTCAAGATGCGCCAGACGCTGGAATTGCTGCGCGTGCAGGCGCCCTGGCTGGAGGTCGACGGCGAGATGCACGGCGACCTGGCGCTGGACGGCGCCGCGCGGCGCGCCTTGATGCCGAGCAGCACGCTGGTCGGCGACGCCAACTTGCTGGTGCTGCCCAACATCGACGCCGCCAACATCGCCTACAACCTGCTCAAGACAGCGGCCGGCGGCGGCATTGCCATCGGCCCGGTGCTGCTCGGGGCGGCCAAACCGGTCCATATCCTGACGCCGTCGGCCACCGTGCGCCGAATCGTCAACATGACGGCGATCACCGTGGCCGACGCGAACGTGGATCGCTGAGAAAAACAAGGGCTGTCACGGAAGTTAGCGCGCACTGATACCCTTTATCCAGGGGCTGGATACCGGCTTTTGGCTTGAGTTTTTGCTGCCGTCCCGGTATCATTCCGCATTGATTTTTCAGGGTTATCCCGTGTTTTCCACCGGTAGGGCCGCCAAGAGCCACGTGCTCACAAGGGCGTTCTGGAAGTTGGGGCTGGCTGTTGCCTCGACGTTCCTTGTCACTGCCGGACCGGCTGCGCTGGCCCGGACTCCCGAGCCTTCGGCCCCGACCATCGCGCTGAGCACTCTGCCGCCCCAGGCGCAGCAGACCCAGCGCCTGATTCTGGCCGGCGGTCCCTTCCCTTACGACAAGGACGGGTCGGTGTTCGGCAATCGCGAACGGCTGCTGCCCCTGAAGGCAAGAGGGCACTATCGGGAGTACACGGTGAAGACGCCGGGCGCGTCCAACCGGGGGGCGCGCCGCATCGTCTGCGGTGGCGAACGTCCGACGATGCCTGACGTTTGTTTCTACACCGCCGACCACTACGCGAGCTTCAGCCGCATCGTGCCGTGACCGGGGTGTCCAAGGTTCTTAGTTGATTGATGGAGGCAGGCGACCATGCAGTTGCAGACCGTCCGAGCAAATATCGTCCAGTCGATTCGCGCCTACAGGGTCTCTGACCTGGCGCAGGCTGCCGATAGCGCCGGGCAACATTTCCTGTACGCCAATCTGGCCGGCGCACAGACCAAGCAGGAGGTGCTGGAAAGCATCGCCGGCGCGTTTCTGTTTCCGAGCCACTTTGGCAAGAACCTCGACGCGCTCTACGACTGCATGACTGACCTCGTGCACAAGGCCGGCCCGCAGCCGGGCTTCGTCGTCGTGCTGGAACAGTTGCCCGACAACCCGCGCTTCGACCGCGAGGCCCGTGAACAGTTGATCGACGTCTTCCGAGACGCCGCCGACTTCTGGGCCGAGCGACGAATACCCTTCAGGTGTTTCTACTCTTTTCAGTAGCCCGCTCCCCGGAATTCGGGTCAGGAGAGCGGGCGATGGAAACGACCCAGAACACCAGCGCGGTCAAGCCCGCGCCCAAGGTGGCCGCCGCCAAAAGCGGCATCAACCCCAACTTCGGCATGAACATGCCGATGATGAGCAGCGCCTTCGATACGGCGGCCTGGCTCAGCGCGGCCTGATCGTCAGGTCACGGCCGGCGAAACCTGGCGCACCAGCGCCAGGTATTCGCTGACCGGCACTTCCTCGGCGCGGCGCTGGACGTCGAAGCTGCCGCCAAAACCGCGGCCTTCGAGCCAGCGCCCCAGCGTGTGGCGCAGCAGCTTGCGGCGCTGCGAGAACGCCACCATCACCAGTTCCGACAGCAACGCAGCGTCGACCGGCTGCGTCTGCACCAGCGGCCGCATGCGCACGACCGCGGAGTGCACACGCGGGGGCGGGTCGAAGGCCTCGGGCGGCACTTCGAGCACCGACTCGATCTGGTAGCGCCACTGCAGCATCACCGTCAGACGGCCGAAGTCCTTGTTGCCGGGCGCGGCCGCCATGCGGTCGACGACTTCCCTTTGCAGCATGAAGTGCTGGTCGGCGATGTGGCCCGCGGCCTGCAACAGGTGGAACAGGATCGGCGTCGAGATGTTGTAGGGCAGGTTGCCGACGACGCGCAGCGGCGCCCCGGCGCCAGCCAGCGCGGCGAAGTCGACCTTGAGCACATCGGCCTCGATCACCGTCAGGCTGGTGTCGCGGCGCAGCCGCGCCGCCAGGTCGCGGTCGAGTTCGATCACCGTCAATTCGCCGGCGCGCTGGCGCAGCGGCCGCGTCATTGCGCCCAGGCCGGGGCCGATCTCGACCAGGCGCTGGCCGGGCTGCGGGTCGATGGCGTCGACGATGTCGTCGATCACCGCCAAGTCGGTCAGGAAATGCTGGCCGAAGCGCTTGCGGGCCTGGTGGCTCACGGCCGCCTCGCAGCGGCGACGCCGGATCGCTTCATCAGAGTGGCGGCTCGCGCTTTTCGATGTAGGCGCGCGCCCGCAGGTCGCGCGCCCAGTCCGAGTAGGCCTGCTCGAACTTCTGTTCACGCAAGACGTTGCGGGCCTGGTCGCGCTGCTGCTTGACGTCCAGGGCGACCTCGCGCCGCCCCAGCACCTGGATCAGGTGGACGCCGAAGCGCGACACCACCGGCGGCGACAGGCTGCCAACCTGCAACTGGTTCATCGCTTCGTCGAATTCGGGCACCATGACGCCGGGCGCGGCCCAGCCGAGGTCACCGCCTTCGGCCGCCGAACCGTCTTCCGAGACCTGGCGCGCCAGGTCTTCGAAGCGGCGCGCGCCGGACTCGATCTGCTGCCGGTACTCAGCCAGCCGGCGGGTGGCGGCATCGGCGCTGAGCTGGGCCGAGGTGCGCAGCAGGATGTGGCGCGCATGGGTCTGGGTGACGCGGGCCACCGAACCGTCGCGGCGCTCGATCAGCTTGAGCACATGGAATCCGGCACCGCTGCGCAGCAGCGTCGGCGCCAGCTGGCCGTCGCTGAGGCCGCGCACGGCTTCGACGAAGACGTCGGGCAGGCGCGACGACGGCCGCATGCCGAGCTCGCCGCCGCGTTCGCGGTTGGCGTCTTCGGAGACTTCCTTGGCGACGCGTTCGAAGGCCTCGCCGCCGCGCAGGCGTGCCAGCGCGGCCTCGGCGCGGGCACGGCGCTCGGCCACCACGGCCGCGCTGGCACCTTCGGGCACGGTGACCAGGATCTGGGCGACGCTGATCTCGGCATCCGCACTGGCGGCACGGCGTTGCTCGTCGAGGAAGCGGTCGACATCGGCATCGCTGATGGTGATGCGCTGGTAGACCTCGCGCTCGCGCACGCGCTCGATCAGCATCTGGTCGCGCAGGCCGGCTCGAAAGCGCGTGTAGTCCAGGCCGTCGGCGCGCAGCCGCTCGCGCAGTTGTGGGATCGTCAGCTGGTTCTGCGCGGCGACGTTCTGCACCGCGCGGTCGATCTCGCCGTCGTCAACCTTCATGCCGCTCTCGCGGGCATGGGTGACGATGACGCGCTCGTCGATCAAGGCGTCAAGGACGAGCTGGTGCAGCGCATCGGCCGATGGCAGCTGGGCGCCGCTGCGCGCGGCTTCCTGCTGGGTGCCGGCGACGCGGCGCTCGACCTCGCCGGCGGTCACCAGTTCCTGGTTGACGACGACGGCGATGTAGTCGCCGTTGCGCACCGGCACGCGGGCCTGGGCCTGGGCGAGGTCGGCAGCGCAGACCAGCACGAACGCGGCCGCGATGGCGACCAGCGAGCGTTGAAATGAGAGCAATTCAGTCATAAGCGGGCAGTTCAGGCGACGTCGGGCGCTCGTCGCGGAGCAGGCGGTAACCGGGGATATTGTCCTTCAAGACCTTCAGCGGGTTCGAGCCCAGGCGTGACAAGCCCACCAGTTCAAGTTGCAGCAGCAGTCGCGTCGTCGCTTCGCTGCGTCCGGTGGACAGGCGTTCGGCGACGACGCGGCCGATCCAGCAACCGGCGTCGTACTCGACGCCGAGCAGCGAATCGGTGACCCTGCTGTCCTTCAGACTGTAGTTGACGCGGCCCACGGTGTACCAGGTGCCGCTGCACGGCGCGGCCGAGCGCCCCGCCGCGGCGCCGATGCCACTGGCCGCGGCTTGCGCAGCCGCCGTCAGCGGCGCGCCGCCTGTCAGCGGCCATTGCCAGCCCATCTCGAGCTGTTCGCTGAGGCCGCGTGCCAGCCGGTATTTGGCGTTCAGGGTGCGAAACGGCCCCGGCGAGTAGCGCACACCGGCGATCGAGCGCACCGCGCGCGCCTGGTCCGGGTTGTATTGCAGCGCCGCGTCCAGCGTCCAGCCCGGCAGCACATTCGTCGATCCCAGCAGCAGCAGGTCGGAAAAGCGCTGATTCAGCGTCGGACCGTCGACCGAGCCGTCGCCTTGCGCGGTGACGCGCTGCGGGCGCAGCAGATAGCGCTGCACCAGACCCAGGCGCAAGGCCTCGGCGCCGCTGCCGGCGTCGATCACCCGCGTCGTGACGCCGAAGGTGAGCTGGTGCGAGTCGGACACGCGGTCGGCACCGGAGAAACCGTTGTCGGCAAAGATCGAACTGAAGTTGAAGTCGAGCCCCGCGCTGTCGAAGTTGGGCAGCCCGATCTGTTCGCGGTAAGGCGTGTTCACATAGAGCAACCGCGGCTCCAGCGTCTGCCGCAGCGCGCGGCCAAAGCCTTCGGTCTGGCGCTCGAAGACCAGGCCGGCGTCGACGCTCAGCGTGGGCACCAGCAGCGACGCCTGGCGGCGGCCATCGGCCAGCGCTTGGTCGAGCCGGTATTCGGTGGCGCGCAGCGTCAGCCGCGGCACCAACCAGGCGCTGGGCTCGCGCCAGGGCCGACTCAGCGTGCCCTGGGCATGCCAGCGCAGCCCGGTCGGCCGCAAGCTGGCTGCACCCCTGGGCAAGTTGAAGCGGTTGAACTCGGTCTCGACGGCGGCCTCGAAACCAGCGCCGAGCAGGCCCGACGCGCGCACGCCGATCTGCGGGCTGCGCTGGTAAGGCGCAAGGATGGGTTGTTCGGCGCTTTGCAACACCTGCCATTGCTGTAGCCGCAGGTAGGCCAGGCCCTCGCCGCCGGCGATCGTGAACGGCCGCTCGGTGCCCAGGCGCTGGGCCAGCAGGCGCGGCGTCAGGCTGCGGCCGGCCTTCGGGAAGTCTTTCCACCAGTTGTCGTCGGACACCTGCGTCCAGTCGGCGCGGTAGCGCAGGCCTTCGGCCAGGCGGCCATCCTGGGTCCAGCTCAGTGCATGGCGGGAGCGGCCAGCCAAGCGGTCGTGCGGCAGCAGGTCGACGTCGATCTCGCCCTGGTAGCGCGGTTCGAGGTAGCGGAACTCGGCTTCCAGGCCCAGGCCGCGCCGGGTGATCAGGCGCGGGATCAAGGTGGCGTCGTATTGCGGTGCGATGTTCCAGTAATACGGCACCCGCAGATCAAAACCGCTGCGCGAGTCCAGGCCGACGCTGGGCGGCAGCCAGCCCGATTTACGGGCGTCGGTGATCGGAAAGCTCAACACCGGCAGCACCAGGATGGGCACGCCCAAGAAGCGCAGCACCGCGCCTTCGGCAAGGCCTTCATTGGCGTCGAAGTCCAGGCTGACGCGGCGCGCCTGCAGCACCCAGTCGGGGTCGCCCGAGCCGTCGCGCGGGCAGCTCGTGTAGCGCGCGTTGTGGGCCCGCGAACGCACACGGTCGATGAAATCGACACGGTCAGCGCTGCCGCCGGTGCCCAGGCGCTCGAACTCGAACTTCGGCTGCAGAAAGAAGCCTTCGAAGTGCTCAAGCTGCAACTGCAGTTCGGTGCCGCTGTAGACCATGCCATCGCGGCGGATCAAGACGTTGCCGCTGGCGCGGGCGCGGTCTTCGTCCTGCACATAGCTGAGCCGGTCGGCGCGAATCAGCAAGCCGCCTTGGCGCAATTCGACCGCGCCTTCGGCCACTGCCTCAATACCGGGCCGACCGTGGATCTGCTGCGCCTGCAAGCTGATGGGCAGCGCGCCCACGGCCCCGCCGACGGCCAGTGGCGCACCCTCGCGGGGCGGCGTTGCGGCGGCGCCGGCGCGGCGATCAGCCGCTCGCGCGGCCGTGGCGGCAACGGCCAGCAGCAAGGCGACGGCCAGGGCCAGCGGGGTGATTCGCATGCGGGACAATGGCGCCTGGTCTTTCGTGGGTCGGACGACCCCCATCGGGAAACGATTATCCATGACGGTTTCTGCCCTTCCTGCCAGCATCAGCTGGCCTGATCTCGGCCGCCAGGCGGCATTCCAGACCTGGCTGAACGCGATCGCGCCGCGCCACGGGCTCGACGCCGCCACACTGGCGCCGGCCTCGACCGACGCCAGCTTCCGCCGCTACTTGCGCATCCAGGCCGCCAGCGGCTGCTTGATCGTGATGGACGCACCACCGCCGCACGAAGACGTGCGCCCGTTCGTCGACGTGGCCGGGCTGATCCAGGGCGCCGGGCTGCACGGCCCCCAGGTGCTCGAATGCGACGCCGAGCATGGCTTTCTGCTGCTCAGCGACCTGGGCCAGCTGCCCTACCTCGAAGCGCTGCGCGGCGGCGACCGTGCGCGCGCCGACGCCTTGATGCGCGATGCCGTGCAAGCCCTGGTGCAATGGCAGCTGCGCGTGCCCGCCGCCGGCCTGCCGGCCTATGACGAGGCCTTGCTGGCGCGCGAGCTGGCGCTGTTCCCCGAGTGGTGCGTGCAGCGTGAATTCGGCATTCAGTGGACGGTGGCGCAAACCGCCACCTGGCAACAGACCTGCCGGCTGCTGACGGGCAGCGCGCTGGCGCAGCCGACGCTGGCCGTGCACCGCGACTGGATGCCGCGCAACCTGATGGTCTGCGAGCCCAACCCCGGCATCCTCGACTTCCAGGATGCGGCGCGCGGCCCTATCACCTACGACATGGCTTCGCTGCTGCGCGACGCCTTCATCTCCTGGGATGAGGAACAGGAACTCGACTGGGCGGTGCGCTACTGGCAGCAGGCGCGCGCCGCCGGCCTGCCGCTGGGCGATGCGATGGAAGCCGACTTCGGCGAGTTCTGGCGCGCGCTCGAATGGATGGGGCTGCAACGCCATCTGAAGGTGATCGGCATCTTCTGCCGCCTCAAGCACCGCGACGGCAAAGCGAAGTACGCCGCCGACCTGCCGCGCTTCTTTGCCTACGCCAACAAGGTGGCGCTGCGCTACGGGCCGCTGCGGCCGTTGCTGGCACTGCTCGAGCCGATGTCGGGCCAGCGCGTCCAGGCCGGCTACACCTTCTAGACGCGCCGGCGGGCGGGCGGCCGCGCAAACGCCGACAATCGCCAGCCCTGCTCCCACCGGCCGCCCGGCGCCCACGAAGCGCCCGGTGGCGACCGCCCGATGTTCGCGTTCTTCGAAAGCCGCATCCGCCCCACGGCCCTGCCCGGCAGCGCGCCGCCCCCCGGCCTGCTCGCCTTCTACTGGCATTACGTGCGCCAGACCAAGGGCTTGTATGGGGCGATGTTCGTCACCGGGCTGGCGGTCGCCTTGATCGACACCTTGATCCCGGTCTTCATCGGCCGCCTGGTGCGGCTGATGGAGGCCAGCGACCGCGGCGCCGCGCTGGCCGAGGCCACGCCGATGCTGCTGGCGATGGCCGCGCTGGTGCTGATCGGCCGGCCGCTGGCGCTGCTGACCGACAGCCTGGTGCGCAACAACGCCGTCGTGCCCGGCGTCACCAGCCTGATCCGCTGGCAAAGCCACTGGCATGTGGTGCGCCAGAGCTGGCCCTTCTTCCAGAACGACTTCGCCGGCCGCATCGCCAACCGCGTGATGCAGACCAGCAACGCGGTGCGCGAATGTGTGGTGTCGAGCATCCGCGCCGTCTGGTACATCGTCGTCTATGGCCTGAGCGCGCTGGTGCTGATGAGCACCGCCGACTGGCGTCTCGCGATTCCCACCGCGCTGTGGTTCGCCGGTTATGTGTACTTCCTGCGCCGCTTCGTGCCGCGCATGCGCGACCTGGCCAAGGCCAGCAGCGAGCTGCGCAGCCTGGTGATGGGGCGTGTGGTCGACAGCTACACCAACATCCTCACCGTCAAGCTGTTCGCCCGCGCCCGTGACGAAGACGCCTACGTGCGCGAGGTGATCGACGAGCACACCGGCGCGATCGCCGCCCACATGCGGTTGATCACCATCTTCATGACCACGCTGTCGGCGCTCAACGCGATGCTGCTGGTGAGCACGGCGGCGATCGGCGTCGTGCTCTGGGGCAGTGGCCAGATCGACGCCGGCACGGTGGCGATGGCGCTGCCGCTGGCCTGGACCATCGCCAACGTGGCCGGCTGGGTGAGCTGGGAAGTGACCGGCATCTTCGAGAACATCGGCGTCGTCCAGGAAGGCATGGAGACCATCGCCGTGCCGCATGCGATGACGGACAAGGCCGGCGCCCGCGAGCTCGAGGTCGGCCGCGGCGAGATCCGCTTCGAAGGCGTGACCTTCACTTATGGCCGCGACGACGGCCAGCGTGTGCTCGACGCGCTCGACCTCGTCATCAAGCCCGGCGAGCGTGTGGGCATCGTCGGCCGCTCGGGCGCCGGCAAGTCGACGCTGGTGAACCTGCTGCTGCGATTCCACGACATGGAGCAAGGCAGCCTGCGCATCGACGGCCACGATATCCGCGAGTTGACGCAGGAAAGCCTGCGCGCCGCGATCGGCATGGTGACGCAGGACACCTCGCTGCTGCACCGCTCGATCGCCGCCAACATCGGCTACGGCAGGCCCGGCGCGACCGCGGCCGAGATCGAAGCCGCGGCGCGCAAGGCGCAGGCGCACGAGTTCATCCTCGGTCTGCAGGACTGGAAAGGCCGCACCGGCTACGAAGCGCATGTCGGCGAGCGCGGCGTCAAGCTCAGCGGCGGCCAGCGCCAGCGCGTCGCGATCGCCCGCGTGATCCTGAAAGACGCGCCGATCCTGGTGCTCGACGAAGCCACCTCGGCGCTGGTCAGCGAGGTCGAGGTCGCGATCCAGGACCAGTTGCTCGGGCTGATGGAAGGCAAGACGGTGATCGCGATCGCCCACCGGCTGTCGACCATCGCGCGCATGGACCGGCTGATCGTGCTCGACCGCGGCCGCATCGTCGAACAAGGCAGCCATGCCGAGCTGCTGGCGCTGCGCGGCCACTATGCGTCGCTGTGGGCCCACCAGTCGGGCGGTTTTCTCGCCGAGGCCGTGGCCACGGTCGAGACCGCGGCAGCGACCCCCACCGACGACGGCCCGCTCGACGAGATGCGGCCCGCTGAGCGCCCCGAACCCGACACTGACGCCGAGCCGCCGCCGGCGCGCCAGTGATCACGCCGGCAAAGGGCTTTAGAGTGGGGCCATGACAAGCCCCGACACCGACGCCTTGCTGGCCCGCATCGCTGCCAAGCGCGACGACATCGTCGCGCTGACGCAGACGCTGGTGCGCACGCCAACCCTGAGCGTCCAGCCTTCCCACCTTGCTCGTCGCTGAGGCGACCTTGACGATGGTGTCCACCAATCAAATTGGTGGACACCTATGCACTCCAACCCTATTCCCCACCGACGGCATAGCGCCGAGCTCAAGGCCAAGGCACTGACCGCCTGCAACGAACCCGGCGCGTCGATCGCCGCCAACATCGGCTACGGCAGGCCCGGCGCGACCGCGGCCGAGATCGAAGCCGCGGCGCGCAAGGCGCAGGCGCACGAGTTCATCCTCGGT
>JAUYAJ010000446.1 GCA_030693565.1 Rubrivivax sp. | reverse complement strand
GGACGCTGATTCTCGCCAATGCGGCGCCCAGCGCGGTCAGCACGACGAGGATGAACAAGGTCGTCACCATCGTGAAGCCGGCGCTGCGCTCAGGGCAGGTTGTCGACGTAGACCGCATGGTGCAGGCTCACGCTTTCGCTGCCGCTGGCCAGCGGCAGGTGCAGGTTGATCAAGTCCGCGCGCGCCGCCACCAGGCTGGCGTCGACGCTGAAGCGGCAGCCGGTGACGCCGCTGGCCAGCACCGCGCTGCTGCCGCCGGCCGGCGGGTCGGGCTGGGTGGCTTGCCAGCCATAACCGTGGTGGCGGCGCAGCGTGCCGGCGGCCAGATCGCAGCGGTAGCTCACCGGCGGCTCGACGGCGATGACGCGGTGGGGCGGTGCCAGCGCGGTCACCGGCAGGCCGGCCAGCGAACTCAGCGTCACCGTGCTGGCGCTGCCAGCGGCGCTGCTGCTGCGGCGCCGGTTCGACAGCGCCTGCTCGGCGGCGCTGGTGCTGGCGGCGTAGGCGTTGGCGTCGGGCACGGCGGGGCCGAGGTTGTAGAAGACCAGGTCTTGCGCCGCCGTCAGCGTCAGCGCCGGGCCGATGATGTCGAAGCTGGTATCGACAGCGCCGAACTGCAGCGCGCCGGCGCCGGCGGTGGCGTAGCGCGCGCCGGCGCTGCTGGGGATCAGCTCCAGGCTGCTGCCGCCGGCGTTGACGCGTGCGCTATTGGGCAAGGCGATGCGCAGGTCGCGGCCGATCTGGCGCAGCGCCAGGTCGGCGCCGGCGACCAGGCTGGCGCGTGCGACCGTGGCCAGATAAGCCTGCACCGGCTGGACGATGAAACGTGTGATGACGGCGGCCAGCACGCCGGTGATGACGATGACGACGATGGCTTCGATCAGCGTGAAGCCGCGTTGGGTCGGACTAGAGCGACGCATTGGGGGCGTGGCGGCTGCGGTAGCCGTCCAGGCTCAGGCTGGCGCCGTCGGGGCCGGTGACGGTGACGGTGATGCGCAAGGCGTCGCCGCTGGCGGCGGCGATGCTGCCCAGCGCCGCGCTGGCAACGACGACGCTGGCGCGGTAACCGGCCAGGCCGGCGACGGCGGTGTTCGTGATGTCGACGATGCCGTTCATCGCATAGCCGTGGTAGTCGTTGACATGGTCGAACTGCGGCGACGCAAAGCGGTTCTCGCCGGCTTCGGGGCCGTGGGCGTCGGCGCCGCTGGCGCAGTCGGCCACGCTGGTGGCGGCGTCGACGCGGGCGTCGTCGCTGTCGCAGAAGGTGAAGGGCATCAGCTGCACTTCCTCGAGCAGCGACTCGGCGATCGCCAGCGCCTGGCGGCGCAGCAGCGGGTCGGCGCTGCCGACGGTGGCCTGGACGAAGACGCGCAGCAGCCCGGCGAGTGCGGCGCTGACGACGACGATGAAGATCAGCAGTTCAACGAGCGACAGCCCGCCCGACCGCTGTCGCGGTGGCGTGACTTGTCTGACCCGATTGAAGTGCGGCAGCGCCATAACGGCCCTCGGCTTGAACCAGGGGCCATGCTAGGCAAGGCGGCGCGGCGCCGATGCGTCAAGGAAGCGGGCGAAACAGGCCTGTTTCGTTCTCCACCACCAAGGCGATGGTGGTGCCGCCGCCGCTCAGCGTGACGGCCAGTGCGGCCCCGGTCGAGGTCATCGCGCGGCCGCTGTGGCCGGCGTTGAAGACCACGCTGCGGGCGCCGGCCTCGGCGATGCAAGGCGTGGCGGTGGCCGGGCAGGGCAGGGCCGGCAAGGCCTCGCCACTGGCGTAGGCGAAGGTGGCGCCGCCAGGGGTGAAGGTGGCGACGATGGGGCGGCGCTGGGCCAGCGCCAGGCGCTGCAAGGCCATGGCTTCGGACTGCAGCGCGTCGGCATAGGCGCGCAGCCGCCACATCGTCAGGTCGAGCGCGCGCGGCAACACGAAGGCCGCGAGCACGCCGATGATCAGCATCACCATCACCAGCTCCACCAGGGTGAAGCCGGCACTGTGGCGGCGGCGGCGCGGCATGGGATGAGCGCGGGCCTCCGGGCCCGGCGCGTCAGTTGATGCCGATGGCGCTGAAGGTCGCGGTGGCGCTCGACGGCCCGGTCACCGTGCAGTCGACGCTGGCGTCGGCCGCCACGGTGGTGTCGGTGATGGCGTAGCCGCTGGGCAGGCCGCCTTGCAGCAGCGGGCCGACGTGCTGGCAGTTGGTCACCGCCACACCGTTGGTCGAGCGCGCCTTGCGGGCGGCGTAGTTGATCGACGCTGCCGACGACAGGCCGCCGGCCACGCCCTGGGCGGCGGCTGCTCGGGCATCGCTGCCGAGGTCGACGAACTTGGGCACGGCGACGGCGGCGAGCACGCCGATCAGCACGATGACCATCACCAACTCGATGAGCGTGAAACCGGTTTGCCTGGACTTCATGGTAGACCTCTGACTTGTGTCTGGGGGAAGAGCCGCTGCCGCCAGCATGCGTGCCGCGGCATGTCCGTGTTTTCGGCCGCTGGTTTGGGAACTTGAGTCGATTTGACGCCCAGCGTCAGCGGCTGCGGCCGCCGGCCGCCTGGCCCAGGTCCCACAGCGGCAGGAAGACGCCCAGCGCCAGCACCAGCACCAGCGCGCCGATGACCACCAGCAGCACCGGCTCGATGGCGCTGGACAAGCCCTTGATCGCGTAGTCGGTCTCGCGCTCGTACATCTGGGCGATCTCCACCAGCAAGGTGTCGAGCTCGCCGGTTTCCTCGCCGACGGCGATCATCTGCAGCACCACCGGGGTGAAGACGCCGGCGGCGGCGGCGCAGCGCGACAGGCTCTCGCCGCGTTCGACGCCGTCGCGCATCTGCTCGATGCGCTCGCCGATGAAAGCGTTGTCCACCGTCTGCGCCACCACCGTCATCGCGCGGCTGATCGGCACTCCGCTGCGCGAGGCCATGGCGAAACTGCGGGCAAAGCGCGCCAGCGTGGCCTTGAGCACGATCGGGCCGGCGATCGGCAGCCGCAGCTTCAGGCGGTCCCAGCGGTAGCGGCCTTGCGGCGTCGCCAGCCAGGCCTTCACGCCCCAGGCGGCGCCGATGGCCGCGGCCAGCAGCAGCGGCCACCAGCGCAGCATCCAGGCCGAAAAGCCCAGCAGCACGCGTGTCATCAGCGGCAACTCGGCCTTGAAGCCGGCGAACACGGTGGCGAAGGTGGGGATGACGAAGATGTTGATGACGACCAGCGCGATGCCAATGGCCACCAGCACCAGGCACGGGTAGCGCAGCGCCTGCTTGACGCGCTCGCGCACGTCGATCTCGAACTCCAGGTGTTCGGCCAGGCGGCCGAAGGCCTCGGTCAGGCGGCCGGTCATTTCGCCGACGCGGATCATGGCGACGTAGAAGGCACCGAAGACGCGCGGATGGCGGGCCATTGCGGTGGCCAGCTCGCGGCCCTGGTCGAGTGCGGCGCGCAAGTCTTCCAGCAGCAGGGTCAGGCTGCGCTTGGAGGTCGATGCCTGCAACCCGGCCAGCGCGCGCAGGATCGGCACGCCGGCGCGCTGCAAGGTGTGCATCTGGCGCGAAAACAGCAGCAAGTCGTGCAGGTCGACCGGCGCCGCGCGCAGCGCTTGCCAGCCGCCACCGGTCGGTGCTGTCGCGCTGGCGGACTTGCGGGTGATGGCAACCGGGGTGACGCCGGTGGCCAGCAAGTGGTCGGCGACCGCGTCCTCGCTCTCGGCGTCGAGCGCGCCGGTGATGACCTCGCCGCGCTGGTTGCGGCCGCGCCAGGCGTAGGCGTTCATGCGAATTGGCGGCCGGTGCGCATCAGTCGAGGTCGCTGGCCAGGCGCATCGCCTCGGCCACCGAGGTGCGGCCGAAGCGCACCAGCGCCAGCGCACGGTGGGCCAGCGTCTTGCCCTTGAGCTGCTCGCGCGCCAGCCGGGTGAACAGCGCCGGGTCGGACTGGGTGGCGGCTTGCGCCAGCGCGGCGTCCATCTCCAGCATCTCGTACACGCCAAGGCGGCCGGTGTAGCCGGTGCCGTTGCAGGCCGAGCAGCCATGGCCACGCAAAGTGCGTTCGCCGGCAGCGCCTTCGCCGCCGATGGCGCTGAGCCAGCCGGCTTCCTGCGGCGACGCGGCATGTGGCTCGGCGCAGTTGTCGCAATTGCGGCGCAGCAGCCGCTGCGCCACCACGGCTTGCAGCGCGCTGGCCACCATGAAGGGCGGCACGCCCATGTCGAGCAGCCGGAACGGGGTGCCGATGGCGTCGCGGGTGTGCAGCGACGACAACACCATGTGGCCGGTGATGGCCGCGCGCAGGCCGATGGCGGCGGTCTCGGCGTCGCGGATTTCGCCGACCAGGATGACGTCGGGGTCCTGGCGCAGCGTGGCGCGCAGCACGCGGGCAAAGGTGAGTTCGATCTTGTCGTTGACTTGCACCTGGGTCAGCCCGGGCAGCCGGTATTCGATCGGGTCTTCGACGGTGATGATCTTCTGCTGTTCGGCGTCGATCTCGCCGAGCGCGGCGTACAGCGTCGTCGTCTTGCCCGAGCCGGTGGGGCCGGTGACCAGCACCATGCCCGAGTGGCGGCCCAGGATTTCGCGGAAACGTTCGAGCATGTCGGCCGGCATGCCGATCTCGTCGACCCGGCGCACCGCGTCGCCCTGGCCGAGCCGCCGCATCACCCCCGATTCGCCGTACTGCGAGGGCAGCGTCGACAGCCGGACGTCGACGGTGCGATCGCGCAGCCGCAGCGTGAAGCGGCCGTCCTGCGGCAGGCGCTTTTCAGAGATGTCCAGACCGGCCATCAGCTTCAGGCGCTGGGCCAGCGCGGCGGCGATGCGTTTGTCGGCCTGGGTCTGGGTCTGCAGCACGCCGTCGATGCGGCTGCGGATCAGCAGCCCGCCTTCCTGCGGTTCCAGGTGGACGTCGGAGGCGCCGACCTGCATCGCGTCTTCGAACACGCTTTGCAGCAGGCGCACCACCGGCGCGCCTTCCTGGCCGACGCTGGCTTGCAGCACACCGAAGTCGACGGCGTCGCCAATGTCTTCTTCAAGCGCCTTGGCCAGGCCGGAGATTTCCTCGGTGCGCCGGTAATGGCGGTCAAACACCGGCAGCAACTGGCTTTCGGGGACGACGGCGATGCGCACCTGGCGCTTGAGCAGCCGGGTGACGTCGTCGTAGGCCGCCAGGTCGAGCGGGTCGGCAAAGCCGACCAGCAGATGTTCGCCCTTGTCTTCGAGGACGACGGCGCGGTGGCGCCGCGCCGGCGACTCGGCCAGCAGGCGCACGGTCTCGCTCTTGAGCGGAAAGCTCTTCAGGTTGACCACCGGCACGCGCAGCTGGCGTGCCAGGCCATGGGCCAGGGCCTCTTCGGTGATCAGGCCGGCGTCGATCAGCATGCGGCCGAGCTTCTTGCCGGTGCCGCGCTGCAACTGCAAGGCCTTGTCGAGCTGTTCGGCCGACACCAGGTTCTGCTGCACCAGCACGTCGCCCAGGCGGATGCGCTGGGGCGGCGCCGGCGTTGCGGCGACGGCGACGCTGGCGGATTCCTTGGGGTCGATGAGCATGGCGGGGCCGTTGCGCGGCGGAATGCCGCTTCTGGCGGCCATCCTAGGCAGCCTGGTTGCGCGCTGATCGGTGGAAGTGGGGCCTGCTGGCGGCGCTGTTCGGGCGTTTCATGCGCATGGGCGATCAAGCCCATCAGCCTGGCGCGTCGTTACTTCAGCCATAGCGGCTTGGACGGATCTTCGCGCGCCACCTGTGAGCGCGGGATCGGGACGGCGAGGCACTGTGCTGCGCTCATGCCCGGGGCGCTGTCCCCGGGCATGAGCGAAGGCGGCCACCCGGCGTCCTTGGCGCGCACGACGTCGGCAGGTCAACGCCAACGCGTGGTCATGCTGCAAGCACCCGCACGGACAATTCGCCGTGGCGCGCAATTCATACAACCGAAAGCAAGTCGGTTTCAGCCGCGCATCTGCTGCGGCAGAAAGGTCACCACTTGGGGGAACAGGTAGAGCAAGGCCAGCGCCACCGCCATCAGCAGGAAGAAGGGCAGCGTGACTTTGGCGATCCAGCCCAGTTCGCGCCCGGTCATGCCTTGCAGCACGAAGAGGTTGAAACCCACCGGCGGCGTGATCTGCGCCATCTCGACGACGACGACGATGAAGATGCCGAACCACAGCAGGTCCAGGCCGGCGGCTTGCACGGTGGGCAGGATCACGCCCATCGTCAACACCACCATCGAGATGCCGTCGAGGAAGCAGCCGAGCAGGATGTAGAAACACATCAGCGCCAGCAGCAACTCGACCTGGCTCAGCGCCAGCGTGGCGATCCACTCGGCCAGGTGGCGCGGCAGGCCGATGTAACCCATGCTCAGCGTCAGGAAAGCGGCGCCGGCCAGGATCATCGCGATCATGCAATACAGCCGCGTGCCGCCGAGCAGCGAGTCGCGAAAGGTCTCCCAGGTCAGTGAACCTTGCGCTGCCGAGATCGCCAGCGCGCCCACCACGCCCAGCGCCGCCGCCTCGGTGGCGGTGGCCACGCCTGAGTAGATGCTGCCGAGCACGGCCAGTATGAGCAGCATGACCGGGATCAGGTGGCGCGACTCACGCAGCTTTTCGGCCAGCGTCCATTGGCGGTCGGGCGCCGGCACCAGGCCGGGGTTGCGCCAGGCCCAGAACGCCAGGTAGCCCGAGAACAGTGAGGCCAACAGCAGGCCGGGCAGGATGCCGGCGACGAAGAGCTGGGCGATCGAGACCTCGGCGCTGACGCCGTAGACGATCATGATGATCGACGGCGGAATCAGCAGCCCCAGCGTGCCGGCGCCGGCCAGCGAGCCGATCGCGATGCCGTCGGGGTAGCCGCGGGCCTTGAGCTCGGGCAGGCTCATCTTGCCGATGGTGGCGCAGGTGGCGGCGCTGGAGCCGGAGACGGCGGCAAAGATCGCGCAGCCGGCGACGTTGACATGCAGCAGCCGCCCGGGCAGCGACTGCATCCACGGCGCCAGGCCGCGGAACATGTCCTGGCTGAGCCGGGTGCGGAACAGGATCTCGCCCATCCAGACGAACAGCGGCAGCGCGGTCAGCGTCCAGCTCGACGACGAACCCCAGATCGTCACCGCCATCGCGTCGCCGGCGGGGCGCGAGCTGAACAGCTGCATGCCGATCCAGGCTACGCCGGTCAGCGTCAGGCCGATCCAGACCCCGCTGCCCAGAATGAGGAACAGCGTGACGACCAGCAAAGCGGTGATGGCGATGTCGGACATGGCGTTGGTTTATTCGCTGCGCACGGCTTCGTCGCTGGTGGGCCCGCTGCGGCGGCCGCGCAGCTCGAGCACCAGTTCGTCGATGAAGGCGATGGTCAGGATCAAGGTGCCGACGGCGAACGACAGCTGCGGAATCCACAGCGGCGTGGCGTCGCTGGCGGTGGAGAT
>JAUYAJ010000690.1 GCA_030693565.1 Rubrivivax sp. | reverse complement strand
AGCAAGGCCGCGTCTTCATCGCCGGCGACGCCGCCCACCTGTTCACGCCGACCGGTGGCCTGGGCTACAACACCGCAGTGGAAGACGCCGTCAACCTGGGCTGGAAGCTTGCCAGCAGCTTGCGCGGCGCCGCCGGGCCGGGCTTGCTGGCCAGCTACGAGCCCGAGCGGCGCCCACTGGCCGAGCGCAACACCGGCTATGCGCGGCGCTTTGCCGACTCGATCGGCCTCTTCGCTGCCGAGCCGGCGCTGGAGGACGAAGGCGACGCCGGCGCGGCCGCGCGCGCCGCCGCCAGCCTGCACCTGAATGCCCACGCGCGGCTCGAATTCAACATTCCCGGCGTCACCTTCGGTGGCCGCTACGACGGCTCGCCCGTCATCGCCGCCGAGCCTGGCAGCACGCCGCCGCCCGACCAGCCCAACAGCTACACGCCTTGCGCCATTCCCGGCGGGCGTGCGCCCCATGCCTGGCTGGACGACGGCCGCTCGCTCTACGACTGCCTGAATTTCGAGTGGACGCTGCTGCAACTGGGCCCACAAGCCGCCGACGCCGCGCCCTTCGAGCAGCAGGCCCAGGCGCTGGGGCTGGACTTGCGTGTCGTCAGCCTGCCCTCACCGGCTTTGCTCGCGCTGTACGAAGCACCGCTGGTGCTGCTGCGGCCCGACCAGATCGTGGCCTGGCGCGGCGCTGACGCCAGCCAGGCGCGGGCCGTGCTTGATCGTGTCAGCGGCCATGGCGCAGCGGGCTGACATGACCGCCGCGACGCCGCGCAGCGAGAAAGCGAAGATGCTGGCTGGCGAGCTTTACGACCCCGGCGACACCGAACTTCGCGCCGACCGCCTGCGCGCCCGCGCCTTGTGCCAGGCGCTCGCCGCCGCCGACCCCTTTGATACTCAGCGGCGCACGCAACTGCTGGCAACCTTGTTCGGCCGCCCGGTCGCCGCCGGCGTCACGCCGCCATTTTTCTGCGATTACGGCTACAACATCGAACTCGGCGCAGGCAGCTATTTCAACTTCAACTGCGTGATCCTCGACGTCGCCGCGGTGCGCATCGGCCGCCACACGCTGTGCGGCCCTGGCGTGCACATCTACACCGCCACCCACCCGATGGACGCCGTGCAGCGCCGCAGCGGGCTGGAATCGGGGCGGCCGGTGGTCATTGGCGACGATGTCTGGCTGGGCGGCGGCGCCATCGTCTGCCCGGGGGTGACGATCGGCTCGGGCAGCGTCATCGGCGCCGGCAGCGTCGTCACCCGCGACGTGCCGGCTGGCGTCTTCGCAGCCGGCAACCCCTGCCGCGTCATCCGCCCGGTTTGAGCGCGGCGCCAGCCGCCGCACGCGCGCGCCGAATACCGACGCCCAGACCCAGCAACCCGGCCAGCCACAGAGCCAGCGTGCCCGGCTCGGGCACCGGCGCGAAGACGATGAATTCGTCGGAATCGAAGCTCGGTGAGTTGGTGAAGGCCCGCACCTGGCCCGGCCCGTAACTGCTGAACAAGCCGAACTCGGCCGACGAGCCGGGCGCGATGCCGTCGCTGGCACTGTTGGCGCTGAAGCTCAGGTAGGCCGGCGACAGCGGCTCCTCGTCGAGCGCCTTCAGCCCGGCGCTGGCAACGCCCGGGAACCACTGCACCGACCAGCCCGTGGGCGCCTGGGCCGACTGGATCACGCCGACCGGACTGGCACCGCGAAACGCCGCCAACCCGAGCGTGAACTCGGTCACCGGGTCGACCAGGCCGGTGCCCGCATCGGCCAGCAGCGTCCAGCTGTAATGCCACAAACCCAGGCCGGCGTTGAACACCGGCGGCGGGCTCAGCGCCGCCGATTTCGAGAGCTTTTCCACCGTGCCCCACAAAGCCTTCTTGCCGGCTTTGTCGTCGGCGGTGGGGTCGATGAAGGGTGGCGGCTTGTTGAGGTCGGCCGCCGTTGGCGCTTGCCCCGCGGTGCTGCTGTAGGCGTCGGATTTCATCAGCTCGGACTTGGCCGAATGCCCCAACCCCTCGGCATGGCCGATCTCGTGCTTGAGCGTGCGCGTGATGCCGTTGGCATCAAGGCCGTCGTTGATCTCGATCGTGACCCGCGCCGTCTCCTTGGTGAAGCCGTTGTGGGTCTTGTCGACGTTGTCCTTCTTGTAAACCGCGCCCCATTCGGGCAAGGCCTTGCCCCAGCTGATGTGGATGTCGGCAGTGGCCTTGGTGGCACCGCCGGCCAGCGTCAGGCCGCCGAACGGCGCCTGGGCGTCGTTCCACTCTTTCAAGGCCTCGGCCACCGCGGCGTCGAGAATGGCCTGGGTGATGCCGGCCGGCGGCGCCGCCGGCAGCGGGGCGACGAACCCGTTGAGCGTGGCGCCCTTGGTCCAGGAGCCAGCGTTGAGGCCGCGCTCCCAGGCGCCTGCAGGCAGTGCCGCCAGTGCAGCGGCCATCAGCACGGCGGACGAAGCGCTGGCGCGCCAGCGGCGGTCGGATCGAGTCGGGTTCATAGCGTCGCCTTCCACGAGAGGGGCGCCGCGGGACGGGCGCCGCCTTTGCACTATGGAGCGACTGCGCGCGGCCGCCGCGCCGCGCGGCCTTCAAACTGGGGAGATCGGCGGACTCGAACAAGGGATGGCGGAAGGCGCATCCGTGACAGGGCCGAAGCCGTACAGCGCCTGCGGGTTGTCGACCAGCACCTGCTGGCGCAGCGCCGCGCCTGGCAGCCAGCGCGCGATGAGGTCGACCAGCTCGGCGTCATTGGGCATCACGCCTTTGAGCATCACATGCGGCCAGTCGCTGCCCCACAGCAGGCGCTGCGGCGCGGCCGCGCGCAAAGCGGCGGCCATCTCGTCGACAGCGGGATAGGGCAAGGCTTCGCGGGTCAGCCGGTAAGGCCCGGTCAGCTTGACCCAGGCGCGCCCGCTGCTGGCCAAGTCCAGCAAGGCGCGAAAGCCGGCGGCGCCGGTGCTGCGGCCCACTGTCAGATAGCCCAGGTGGCCGAACACCACCGGCACCGGCAACTCGGCCAGCGCCAGCAAGTCGGCCCCAAGTTCGTCGGCATGGGCCAGCAACTCCAGGTGCCAGCCCCAGGGCGCGATGCGCGCGGCCAGCGTGCGCAACTGTGCCAGCGGCAGCGTCGAGCTGCGCTCGGCGCGGTCGACCAGGTTGACGCGGGCGCCGCGCACGCCAGCGTCGTGCAGCCGCGCCAGTTCCGCGTCGTCCTCGTCGCCGGCCAGCACCGCCACACCGCGCCAGTGCACCGGGTCTGCGGCTTGCAAGCTGTCGACGAGCAGCCGGTTGTCGCTGCCATAGACGCTGGGCTGGACCAGCACGGCGCGCGTCACGCCCACGCTGGCCAGCATGTGGCGGTAGTCGGCCACCACGCAGTCGGGCGGCGTGTAGACACGCTGCGCCGCTAGCGGGTATTGCGCTGCCGGCCCGATCACATGGGCATGGCAGTCACAGGCGCCGACCGGCAGCCTCAGCTGCGGCCGGTGCGGCGCGAAGTCGGGCGGCGCACAGGGTGGTGCACCCGGTGGTGCACCTGGCGGCGCCGTCGTCATCGCCTCACTGCTGCGGAATGCCGGCGTTGCGCACCAGCCGCTTGTTGGTCTCGATCTCCTCGCGCACGAAGCGGGCAAACTCGGCCGGTGCCATCGGGCGGGCGTCGTTGCCGGTGCGCGCGTAATGCTCCTTGATCTCGGCCGAGGCCAGCGCCTGGTTGATGTCGGCAGAGATCTTGGCCACCACCGCGGCCGGCGTGCTGGCCGGGGCCCAGAGGCCGAACCACAGCAGCGCGGCGAAATCGGCATAACCCGATTCGGCGATCGTCGGCACCGCCGGCAGCGAGGCTGCGCGCTGCGCCGAGGTGACGGCGATGGCCGACAGCTTGCCGTCCTTGAGCATGCCGCCGACGGTGGGCAGCGGCGCCATGTAGAAGACCGAGCGCTGGCCGGCAACGTCCTGGATCGCGTCCGGCGAGCCCTTGAACGGGATGTGGATCATCTTCACCCCAGCGCGCTGCGCGAACAGCTCGGCCGTCAGGTGGGTCGAGGTGCCGACGCCGGCCGACGCGAAGGGCTCGCCCTCGGGCTTGGCCTTGGCCGCGTCGACGACCAGCTTGACGCTCTTGTACGGGCCGCCAGACGAAGCCACCATCACGTACGGCGTGGTGGCGAGCAGGGCGACGTCGATCAGGTCGACGGTGACGTCGTAGGGCAGCGACTTGTAGAGCGCCGGGTTGACCGCGTGCGACGAGCTTTGCACCAGGAAGGTGTGGCCGTCGGTGGCGCCGATGACGTCACGGGTGCCGATCTGGCCGCCGGCGCCGGGCTTGTTGTCGACCACCACGGTCTGGCCCCAGGTTTCCTGCAGCTTCTTGGCCAGCGCACGGGCGACGATGTCGGCGCCCGAACCCGGCGTCAACGGCACCACCAGGCGCACCGGCTTGGTCGGCCAGGTCTGGGCGTGGGCGGCCGGCGCCACCAGCGTGGCAGCGGCCAGGGCCAGGGCGGCCAACTGAAGGGCAGAGGTTCTGCGGTTGGGCATGCAAGGTCTCCATCGCGCCGCGGCGCTCGAGGTTGAGAAACAGGGGTCTGCGTGCTCGCCAGCGAATCAGGCTGCGGCGCGCGGGAACTGGATGCGGAAATCGGCCTGCGCCATCGTGCTGCGCAGCGTGGCTTGCTGCTCGGCGCTCAGGCCGACCAGCGGCGGGCGCAGTCGCGTCCAGTCAGGCAGGCCGGTGGCTTGGGCCATTGCCGACTTCATCGCCGCGATCATCGGCAGCGCGGCGAAGACCTTGCGCACCTGGTCCAGGCGCTGCTGGCGCTGCTCGGCGTCGGTGTCATGGCGGTGGCGGTAGAGGTCGGCGATCGCCGCCGGGTTGACGTTGGCGGTGGCGCTGATGCAGCCGGCGCCGCCGGCACGCAGCGTCTGCAGCAGGAAGGTCTCGCTGCCGGCGAAGACAGCGAAGCCGCGCGCCGCGAAGCGCTCGATCAGCGCCGCGGTGTTGTCCCACTGGCCGCCGCTGTCCTTGATGCCGGCCACCACCGGGCCGTAGCGGCCGAGCAAGCGCTCGATCAGCGCCAGCGACAGCGGGACCTGGGCCACCGGGGGGATGTGATACAGGTACAGGCGCAGCGCGGCGTCGCCAACGCGCTCGATCAGTTCGGAGAAGAAGGCGAACAAGCCGTCGTCGCTGACACCCTTGTAATAAAACGGCGGCAACACCAGCACGCCGCCGACCCCGGCCTTGACGGCGCTGCGCGTCAGCGCAACGGCGTCGTCGAGCGCGCAGGCGCCGGTGCCCGGCATCATGCGCGCGGCCGGGATGCCGGCGCTGACCAGGCCGGCTATGACCTCGGCGCGCTCGGCCGCCGACATCGAGTTGCCTTCGGAGTTGGTGCCGAAGATCGCCAGCCCGACATCGGCGTCGAGCAGCCAGCGGCATTGCGCGGCCAGCACCGGCACGTCGACCGACAGGTCGGCGCGGAACGGTGTGATCACCGGGGAGAGAACACCACGCATCGTTTCCATCAAAGATCCTTCTGGGCTGACTGACTGCCGATGAAGTCCAGCAGCAAGGCCGTGAACTCGGCCGGTTTCTCGATGTTGGCCAGGTGCGCCGCATCGTCGATGACGTGGAGTGTCG
>JAUYAJ010000689.1 GCA_030693565.1 Rubrivivax sp. | reverse complement strand
GCGCACGGCCAGCGCCAGCGCAAGGATGCCCAGCACCGCCAGCGCAAACACCCAGCCCGGCCCGGCGGCCGCAAACACCGCGCCGGCCAGCGCTGGCCCGAGCGCGCGCGCCGCGTTATAGGAAATGCCGATCGCGGTGATGGCCTGCGGCAGCTCGTCGCGCGGCACGACGTCGACGATGGCCGAATTCCACGACGGCGACAGCAGCGCCGTGCAGCAGCCGGCCCCAAAGGTCAGCAGCAGCAGCAAGCCGGCGCCCGCCCAGCCCAGCAGCAGCAGCACGGCCAGCAGCGACACCAGCGCGGCCTGCAGCCACAGCGCACCCAGCATCAGGCGGCGGCGGTCGGTGGTGTCGGCCATCACCCCGGCCGGCAAGGCGAGCAGGAACATCGGCAGGAACACCGCCGTCTGCACCAGCGCGGCAAGGAAGGACGAGCCGGTCAGCTCGACCATCAGCCAGGCCGCCGCCATCGCCTGCATCGCATTGCCGACGAAATAGACGGTGCCGCCGCCGATCAGCGCCCGAAAGGGCCGATGGCGCAAGGTGGCGCGGATGGAGAGCGGGGCGGGCGGAGCGGTCATGCCGCCCCATTATTGACGCCAGGACTCTTGGGGCTTGAGCCGCGCTCAGCTGCCTTGAGCGAGCTGGCGCAGCGCCGGCAGGTCGAGCACGCGCAGCGTGTAGCCGGCAACCTCGATCACACCCTGGCGCGAGAAGCTGCGCATCAGCCGCGACAAGGTCTCGGGCGTGATCGCCAGCTGCGAGGCGATGTCGCGCTTGCGCTCGGCGAGCTTGACGACGGCGCGGCGGCCGCTGGTGTCAACCGCCTTGCAACGCTGCAGCAACCAGGCCGCAAAGCGCGCCGGCGCGTCCTTGTGCATCAGCTCATGGGTGTTGACCGCCAGCGACTGCACCTCGCGCGCCAGCCCGGCGATCAACCGCTGGCCCAGCGCCGGGTGGCGTTCGAGCTGCGGCCGCAAGTCGTCGCAATTCAACTCCAGCAGCAGCACGCGGCTGCTGGCGCGGGCGTCCATCGCATGGCGCTCGCCCAGCCAGGCCGAGCTGAGGTCGAGCCAGGCCGGCCCGCTCAGCGGGCGTTCGAAGTGGAAGACGCTGTCGGCGGTGCGCCAGCCCAGCGCGACGTCACCGTCGAGCACCGCAACCAGTGCCAGCGCCGGCTCGTCGTGGACAAAGACTTCAGCGCCTTCGGCGACGCTGCGCAGTTTCGCCACCGCCGCCAGCGCCTGCAGTTCGGCCGCCGCCAGTGGCGCGCCGCCAAACAGCCGGTTCCAGGTCGCGGCTTCAGGCACTGTGAATGCGAAAGGGGCTGTGTCCGCCGGCAATCGCGCAAGCGTCCGCGGCGGCCGCTCGGCCAGCATGGCTGTGTGGTCGCTGAGACGGTTCGGGTGTTGCATGCTGCTGATGGGATGGCGTCGGGCCCGGCATGGGCAAAGACACTGTCCCGCAGCCCGGGATTCGATGGCTTGCGCCAAGTCAAGTTTGGCGCAGGCGCGCGCTCAGATCACCAGCAAGGCGCGGAAATCGTTGACGTTGGTGAAAGTCGGCCCGGGCACGACGAGGTCGCCAAGGGCGTGAAAGTAGCGGTAGGCGTCGTTGCGGTCGAGGTGATCGCTAGCGCTCAAGCCCAGCGCCGCGGCGCGCGCCAGCGTGTCCGGGCCGATGACGGCGCCGGCGTTGTCCTCGATGCCGTCGATGCCGTCGGTGTCGGCCGCCAGCGCGTGAACGCCGGCCTGGCCTTGCAGCGCCAGCGCGCAGCCGAGCAGGAATTCGCTGGCGCGGCCGCCGCGGCCGCCTTGCGACTTCACCGTCACCGTGGTCTCGCCGCCCGAGAGGATGACGCAGGGGCGCGCAAACGGCGCGCCGCGGCGCGCCACCGCACGCGCCAGTGCGGCGTGGACCTTGCCGACTTCGCGGCTCTCGCCTTCGATCTCGTCGCTGAGCACATGGGCGTCGATGCCGGCCGAGCGCGCCAGCGCCGCCGCCGCTTCCAGGCTTTGCTGCGGCGTGGCGATCAAGTGCACTTGATGGCCGGCGAACAGCGCGCTGCCCGGCTTGGGGGTTTCGAAAGCGCCGCTCTCCAGACCGGCCAGCGCCGCCGCCGGCAGCGTGATGCCGTAGCGGCGGCAGATCGCCAACGCGTCGGCACAAGTGGTTTCGTCAGCCACCGTCGGCCCGCTGGCGATGATGGACGGCGAGTCGCCCGGCACGTCGCTGATCAGCAGCGTGAACACCGGCGCCGGCGCGCACAGCGCCGCCAGCCGGCCGCCTTTGATCGCCGACAGATGTTTGCGCACGCAGTTCATCTCGTCGATGGCCGCGCCGCTGCTCAGCAAGGCCTTGTTGATGGCTCGTTTGTCGTCCAGCGTCAGGCCGGGCGCCGGCAGCGCCAGCAAAGCAGAGCCGCCGCCCGAGATCAGGCACAGCACGAGGTCGTCGGCGCCAGCGCTGCGCGCCAGCTCGGCAATGCGCTCGGCGGCGCGGCGGCCGGCGGCGTCAGGCACCGGGTGCGCGGCCTCCACCACTTCGATGCGGCCGGGCGCGGCGCGGTAAGCGGGCGGCACATGGTCGTAGCGCGTCACCACCAGGCCCGACAGCGGCGCGTCGGCCGGCCACAGCGCGTCGAGCGCAGCGGCCATCGCGCCGCCGGCCTTGCC
>JAUYAJ010000682.1 GCA_030693565.1 Rubrivivax sp. | reverse complement strand
CCCACCGCCGGCATCATCTACGGGCTGAACGGCGTGCGCGAGGGCTACCGCACCGGCCGCGGCAAGGTGGTGATGCGTGCGACCTGCCACTTCGAGGACATCGACAAGGGCAGCCGTCAGGCCATCATCGTCGACGAGATCCCCTACCAGGTGAACAAGAAGACGCTGCTCGAGCGCATGGCCGAGCTCGTCCACGAGAAGAAGATCGAGGGCATCAGCCACATCCAGGACGAGAGCGACAAGGACGGCATGCGTGTCGTCATCGAACTCAAGCGCGGCGAAGTGCCCGAGGTGGTGCTGAACAACCTGTACAAGCAGACCCAGCTGCAGGACAGCTTCGGCATCAACATGGTGGCGCTGATCGACGGCCAGCCGCGGCTGTGCAATCTCAAGCTGCTGCTCGAGATCTTCCTCGAGCATCGGCGCGAGGTGGTGACGCGGCGCACCGTCTACGAACTGAAGAAGGCGCGCGACCGCGGCCATGTGCTCGAAGGCCTGGCGGTTGCGCTGGCCAACATCGACGAGTTCATCGCCACGATCAAGGCTTCGCCGACCCCGCCGGTGGCCAAGGCGGCGCTGATGAGCAAGGGCTGGGACAGCTCGATGGTGCGCGAGATGCTGGCGCGCGCCGAAGCCGCCACGCCCGGCGGCCGCGACGCCTACCGCCCTGAGGGCTTGCCGGCCGGCAACGGCTTGCAGGCCAGTGGCCTGTACCACCTGAGCGAAGACCAGGCGCAGGAAATCCTGCAGATGCGGCTGCAGCGCCTGACCGGGCTGGAGCAGGACAAGATCATTGCCGAGTACCGCGAGGTGATGGCGCAGATCGCCGACTTGCTCGACATCTTGTCGCGGCCCGAGCGCGTCACCACCATCATCAGCACCGAGCTGGGCGCACTGCGCCAGGAGTTCGGCCAGACCAAGGTCGGCGCGCGGCGCAGCGTGATCGAGCGCAACGCGCTGGAACTCGGCACCGAGGACTTGATCACCCCGACCGACATGGTCGTCACGCTCAGCCACACCGGCTACATCAAGAGCCAGCCGCTGACCGAGTACCGGGCGCAAAAGCGCGGCGGCCGCGGCAAGCAGGCCACGCAGACCAAGGATGACGACTGGATCGACCAGCTCTTCATCGCCAACACCCACGACTGGATCCTGTGTTTCAGCGACCGCGGCCGGGTCTACTGGCTCAAGGTCTGGGAGGCGCCCCAGGGCTCACGCAACTCGCGCGGCAAGCCCATCGTCAACATGTTCCCGCTGCAGCCGGGCGAGAAGATCACTGTCGTGCTGCCGCTGACGGGCGAGTTCCGCAGCTTCCCCGCCGACCACTTCATCTTCATGGCGACGGCGCTGGGCACGGTGAAGAAGACGCCGCTGGACGACTTCAGCAACCCGCGCAAGGCCGGCATCATTGCCGTCAACCTGGACGACGGCGACCACCTGATCGGCGCTTCGCTGACCGACGGCCGCCACGACGTCATGCTGTTCAGCGACGGCGGCAAGGCGGTGCGCTTCGACGAGGGCGACGTCACCCCGCACGGGCGCGCATCGCGCGGCGTCAAGGGCATGACGCTCGAACCCGGCCAGAGCGTGATCGCGATGCTGGTGGCCGAGCAAGACGAGACCTCGAGCGCCGAACCGGTGAGCGTTCTTTGCGCGACCGAGAACGGCTACGGCAAGCGCACCAGCATCCTCGAGTACACGCGCCACGGCCGTGGCACCAAGGGCATGATCGCGATCCAGCAGACCGAGCGCAACGGCCGCGTCGTTGCGGCCACGCTGGCGCGCCCGGCCGACGAAATCATGCTGATCACCGACCGCGGCGTGCTCGTGCGCACCCGGGTGTCGGAGATTCGTGAACTAGGCCGCGCCACCCAGGGCGTGACCTTGATCGCGCTCGACGACGGCAGCAAGCTCTCGGGCCTGCAGCGAATTGCCGAGAACGACGCCAACGGCGACGGCGAGCCCGACGCCGACGGCGCCGCCCCTGCACCCACGGAGACCTCTTGATGATCAAGCACATGCTGCTGGCGACGGCGCTGGCTGCGGCCAGCCTGGCCCAAGCACAAAGCACCAGCTCACCAGCCAAGAAAGAACTGGTGGCCAAGGTGTTGCAGATCCAGCAACCCGGCCTTGAAGGCATGGCGCGGGCGATGATCGAGCAGCCCGCCTTGCAGCTGATGCAGCAAGCCAGCCTGGCACTGCAGCAGCGCGTGGCCGCCGACAAGCGCGAAGCCGTCGGCCGCGAGATCCAGGCCGACGTGCGCAAATACGTCGAAGAGACCGTGCCGCTGGCGCGCGACCAAGCCATCAAGCTGGCGCCGTCGACCATCGGCGCGCTGCTCGAAGAGCGCTTCACTGAAGACGAGCTGCGCCAGCTGATCGTGGTGCTGGAGTCGCCGGTGAACCGCAAGTACCAGGGGCTGGGCAACGAGATGCAGCGCGCGTTGGGCGAAAAGCTGGTGGCCGAGTTGCGCGCCACCGTCGAGCCACGCGTGCGTGCGCTCGACCAGAGCATGGCGCGGCGCCTGGGCATCATCGGCGCAGCGAACGGCCCCGCGTCGGGCCCGGGCAAGTGAGGGCGGGCTCCGCAGCGCCGCGCCGCGGAGCGGCGCATGGCTGACGGCAAGGATCCAGGCGCCTTGCTGGCGCTGCGCCAGCAGATCGACGGCGTCGACCGCGAATTGCTGGCGCTGCTGAACCGGCGCGCCGGCCTGGCGCTGGAAGTCGGCGAGCTGAAAAAAGGCGAAGGCTCGCCGGTGTTCCGCCCCGAGCGCGAGGCCCAGGTCATCGACGGTCTCAAGGCCGGCAACCCCGGGCCGCTCAAGTCCGACAGCGTGGCGCCGATCTGGCGCGAAATCATGTCGGCCTGCCGCGCGCTGGAATCGCCGACCCGGGTCGCCTACCTGGGCCCGGCCGGGACCTTCAGCGAACTGGCGGCGCTGGGCTACTTCGGCTCGTCGCTGGCGCATGTGCCCTGCGCCAGCATCGACGAGGTGTTCCGCGCCACCAGCGCTGGCGCCGCCGACTTCGGCGTCGTGCCGGTGGAGAACTCCACCGAAGGCGTGGTCGCGCGCTCGCTCGACCTGCTGCTGCACACGCCGCTGCACATCGTCGGCGAGACCAGCCTGTTCGTGCGTCACAACCTGCTGCGGCGTGAAAACCGACTGGACGGCATCAGCGCCGTGCTGGCCCACCCGCAGGCGCTGGCGCAATGCCAGGCCTGGCTGGCCACGCACTTGCCGCACGCCGAACGGCGCCCGGTGGCCAGCAATGCCGAAGGCGCGCGCCTGGCCGGCCTGGACCCGACGCTGGCGGCGATCGCCAGCGAACGCGCCGGCAGCGAATTCGGCCTGCACACCGTATCCCCGGCGATCCAGGACGACCCGCACAACCGCACCCGCTTCGCGATCGTCACCGACCGCCACCGCCAGCCCATCCCCAAGCCCTCGGG
>JAUYAJ010000674.1 GCA_030693565.1 Rubrivivax sp. | reverse complement strand
TGGCGAAGGCCGCCGGGATGTCGTACGAACCCGAGCAGATGTGGAACAGCCCGGCGGGGAACTTGGTGGGGTCGGCGCAGGCGTCGAAAGCGCCGTGGTCGGCGACGACGTTGACGCGCAGCCCGGTGATACGGCCGTCGGCGGTGGACGCGATTTCGCCGTCCATGTGGTAATCGCGTGCAAAGGCCGTCGACGAGATGTTCTCGATGCGGTCCTCGATCCACTTCACCGGCTTGCCCAGCACGATGCTGGCGACGATGGCGCAGACATAACCCGGGTAGACGCCGACCTTGTTGCCGAAGCCACCGCCGATGTCGGGGCTGATGATGCGCACCTTGCTTTCGGGGATGCCCGACAGCAGCGACACCACGGTGCGCACCACATGCGGCGCCTGCGAGGTCATGTAGGTGGTGAGTTCGCCGCGCACCGGATCGAAGCTGGCCACGCAGCCGCAGGTTTCCAGCGGGCAGGGGTGGACGCGCGGGTAGTACAGGTGCTCGCTCACCGTCACCGGGGCCTGGGCGAAGGCGGCGTCGGCAGCGGCTTTGTCGCCGGCGTCCCAGGTGAAGATGTGGTTGTGGTGCTCGCGCTTGCCATGCGCGCCTTCGGTCTTGCCGGCGAGGTCTTCGCGCAGCACCGGGGCGTCCGGCTTGAGCGCTTCGTAGGGGTCCATCACGACCGGCAGTTCTTCGTAGTCCACGACGACGGCCTCGACGCCGTCGGCGGCCGCGTAGCGGTCTTCGGCGATGACGACCGCCACCTCCTGCATCTGGAAGTGCACCTTCTCATCGGCGAGCACGGCAGCGACGTCGCCGGCCAGCGTGGGCATCCAGTGCAGCTTGAGCGGTTTGAGGTCGTCGGCGGTGAGCACGGCGATCACGCCCGGCACCTTCAGCGCCGCGCTCTTGTCGATGCTCTTGATGCGCGCATGGGCAAACGGGCTGCGCACGATGTCCATGTGCAGCATGCCGGGCAGCTTGATGTCGTCGACGTAGTTGCCCTTGCCCTGGATGAAGCGCGCGTCTTCCTTGCGCAGGCGGCTGTCGCCCAGGCCTTGCAGGGCGGCGAGTCTGTCGGGAGCGTTCATGGTCTTGTCTCCTCTTGTTCCGGGGTCAGGCGGTGGCGGGCTGAGCCTGGCGCAGCTTCTTGGCCGCGTACTGCACGGCCTTGACGATGTTCTGGTAGCCGGTGCAGCGGCACAGGTTGCCGCTGATGCCGGCGCGGATCTCTTCTTCGCTCGGGTCCGGGTTGTCGATCAGCAGCCGGTAGCTGCGCACCAGCATGCCCGGGGTGCAGAAGCCGCACTGCAAGCCATGCTCCTGGTAGAAGCCTTCCTGCACCGCGTGCA
Organism: Rubrivivax sp.; assembly: GCA_030693565.1. Lineage (GTDB taxonomy): Bacteria > Pseudomonadota > Gammaproteobacteria > Burkholderiales > Burkholderiaceae_C > Rubrivivax. The sequence goes on along the minus strand of JAUYAJ010000674.1, from coordinate 8,019 downwards.
GCACACCGGCCTGGGCCAGGCCTTCGACGGTGAGCACCTCGCTGCCGTCGCACTGCACCGCCAGGTGGGTGCAGCTCTTGACCGACTGGCCGTCGAGGTCGACCGTGCAGGCGCCGCAATGGCTGGTCTCGCAGCCGATGTGCGCGCCGGTGAGATGGAGTTCTTCGCGCAGGAAATGCACGAGCAGGGTGCGCGGCTCGACCGCCTTTTCGTGCTTGCGCCCGTTGACGGTGACGTTGATGAGTTTCTTGGCCATGGTGCGTGCTCCTCAGGCTTGGCAGCGGGCGGCGGCGGCGCGCAGCGCGCGCTTGAGCATCTGGCCAGCCATCGCGGTTTTGTATTCGACGTCGCCGCGCAGGTCGGCGGCCGGGTCGCAGGCGGCCATCGCGGCGGCGGCGGCCTTGTCGATGCCGGCGTCGTCCAGCAGCTGGCCGATCAAGGCCTGCTCGGCACCGGTGGCGCGCAAGGCCTTGGGCGCGACGTTGGTCAGCGCGATGCGCAGGTGGCTGACCTTGCCGCCGTCCAAACGCATGACGACGGCAGCGCCGGCCGTGGCCCAGTCGCCGGTCTTGCGCTTGAGCTTTTCATAAGCCCAGCCGGTCTTGGCGGCGAAAGCGGGCGCGCGGATCTCGACCAGGATCTCGTCGTCGGCCAGCGCCGTCATGTAGGTGCCGATGAAGAAGTCGTCGGCCTTCACGCTGCGCCGGCCTTTCGGGCCTTGCAGCACCAGCGTGGCGTCGAGCGCGATCATCAGCGCCGGGTGGTCGTTGGCCGGGTCGCCGTGGGCGATGTCGCCGCCGATGGTGCCGCGGTTGCGCACCTGCGGGTCGGCGATCAGCTTGGGCGCTTCGGCCAGCAAGGGCAGCTTGGCGCGCAACAGGTCGGACGCGATGAGCTCGTTTTCGACCGTCATCGCGGCGATGACGACGGTGTCACCGTCGGCGCTGATGCCGCGCAACTCAGGGATGCGGTTGAGGTCGATCAGGTGCGCCGGCTGGGCGAAGCGCAGCTTCATCATCGGCAGCAGGCTGTGGCCGCCGGCGAGCAGCTTGGCGTCGCCGCCGAGTTCGCCGAGCAGGTGGATCGCTTCGCCCACGGTCTTGGGCGCGTGGTAGTCGAAGGCAGGTGGAATCATCGCGGTCTCCTGTTTTTTGGGCCCTCGTCGATGGTCGCAGGCTCTCAAGACCTTGGAAACCGTTTGGGTATCAGGGGGTTTTGCATCAACGGCGGATGCGGCGCGCGAAATGCACCGCGGCTGCACGAACGGCAACCGCGGTTTCTGCGAGCGCTGGCGATGGGGGAAAACCCCTGCCGGGACTTACCCTAGTTTGGCAGGCCCAGCCTAGCCAGCAAGGCCGCCGCGCTGGTGCGCGAGACCGGCACGCGCAGTTCGGAGCCGCCGAGTTGCAGCGCCAGCCGGCCGTCGTCGCGGTGCAACTGCGTCACCGCCTGCAGGTTGACGATGTGGCTGCGGTGCACGCGCATGAAGCGCTCGCCGTCGAGCCGGCTTTCCAGGTCGCCGATGTTCAGGTTGCAGAACTGCGCGCCCTGCGCCGTGTGCACATGCGTGTAGTGGCCGTCGGACTGGATCGTCAGCACCTCGTCGACGTCGAGCAGCACGATGCGCTGCTGTGACACCGTGGGGATCTTGAGCAGCCGGCGCCGGTTGTCGGCCCGCGGCGAGGCGCTGTCGTCGGAGGCCACCAGTTCGGTGATGTCGTAGAAGACGAGGGTGTAGCCGGCGGGTTCGAGCCGGGCATCCGACAGCCGTGTGACCTTGATCAGCAACACCCGTTCGGGGATGTTGATGATCATCGTCATCGGCGGGGGGTTGGCCACCGGGCAGCGCGCCGCCTGGTCGAACAGGAACTCGACCTTGGCTTGCGAACGCTCAGGGTGAAAGCTGAGCACGACGCGGTCGAAAGGCAGCATCTCGGCCACCGGCAGCACGCGGCGCGCGAAGTCGTTCATCGCCACGACATGGCGCTTGGCGTCGAGCTGGACGATGCCGGCCTCGAAACGTTCGAGCAGGTACAGAGGGGAAACCGGCGGGTGGCGGCTGTCCATCGAAGCGCTGTCTCCTGGTGCGGCGTGGGATATGTCGATATCGGCCGACTCTTTGTGCCACGATTGGAACACGCGGCCGCGGTCCGCGCCGCTCCGGCCCGTCAGCTGGCCCGGAGTCGAAGATGGCGCATGGACCATGGCCTGGTAGACCTTGCCATGACCGGAGCGTGCCCCATGAACCCGCCAATGAACCGCATCCCACCGCCGCCAGCGGACCCGAGCCCGAACGACCCCGCCGATCTGGACATTACGCCGCCGGGCAGCGGCGCACTGGTCCGGCACCCCGACGGCTGGTACTGGCTGGGCGACGACGGCCGCCAGCAGTTCGGCCCTTTCGACAGCGCCGACGACGCGCTGACCGACATGGAGGCCGCTGGCGACGACAGCCTGGAGCCCGGTGAGTCACTGCACGACGCCGAACGCGAGATCGGTCTGGCCGATTGGGTGGACCCTGACACCGGTGAGCTGGCTGAAGACACGCACACGCGGATCGAGGATCACTGAGGCGCCATCGCGGTCAGGTGCTCCGAGTCGGGCCGCCTGCTGTCGAAAAACCTTACATTGCCATGTCGGCAAGGTCAGGCCGGGCGGGCGCCGAATCCAAGAACGCCAGAAGTCCTGCCGAATCACCGGGACCGGATGCCAGCGCCGGCGGATGCCGCCGATGGAGCAGGCGTTGGCAACCGCGCAGGCTCAGCTGCACGCCGTAGCGGGCGTCCAGATGGCGCGCCAGCAGCTTGCCACTCCATTGCCCATGTGCGTAACCGCACAGTACCGGCGCTGCTGCCAGTTCGGCGGCCAATGACTGGGACTGCTGGGGTGTCAGCCGTGCCGGGCGTCCGCAGCGCAGTTGATCGCGCAGCCCATCGACGCCTTCGAGCGCGGCCGTGCGAACCCAGCGCTCGACGCTGCGCGCGTCCTCGCCGAACCAGCGCGCGACATCGGTGCAGCTCTGGCCCAGGCTGACCAGCAAGACGGCGTGCAGGCGATGCAGGAAGCGGCCATCGCGCGAGCAGCGCTGCGCCGCTGCCAAGGTGGCGCGCAGCGCATCGGCGTTCGGAGCCTGCAGCTTGTGCATGTCGATCCCCACCTCGGCGGTCCTGGTCGACGCGGCAAGACTTATGTCGCCGCCGCGGCGGGCAAGGCACCGGGCACGATTCCCGCTCGCAGGACGGGGCAGGACTGTCCTTTTCAGTATAGGCAGCCAACGCCAAGGAGTGAGCATGAAACACGGTATCGCTTTCAGTCGGGCCGGCGTCGCGCTGGCCTTGGCCGTCGCGGCGGCAGGGCCAGCCCCAGCTGCGGTTGTGCTGATGGGGTCGGACTACCTGGAAACCGTTCCGAGCACCTTCCTCTCCCCCCTAGGTCCGTTCTCCGGACTGCCGATAGGCCCCGGCAACACCGACACCATCGTCCGACGTCTCGGCGATTGCACGCTGGATCTGAACGTGAACGGTTCGTTCTGCTCGGTCGCGATTGAAATCGTGGCGTTGTCACTGGTCAGCGTTGGCTCCCCACTGACGCGAATTCGCGAATCTCCGACAACCAGCAGCCTGGGTTCGATGACCATCTTCAGTGACGGGTCTGGAACGGGCGGAACGTTCAATTCGTTCTTCGACATATTCGCTGAACTGAGCTTTGACGGCGGGACGACCTACAACCCCATCGACTTCGACCCCAGCACAACCGTCATCGACCCGAAGCGCCTCACATCAACCGGCGCCCTGTGGACAACCATCGAACATGGCTTGCTGATCGACGGCCTGGTGGGCGATGGCAATGCCAACCGCCATACGAATCGAAATTCCAATCAGGTTGACTTCTTCATTCTGGGCAACGTCATCGAAGAAAGCCCCGACGCAAGGCACACGGCGCGCGGCACGATCCCCGAGCCCGGTAGCCTGGCGTTGGTTGGCCTGGCCCTGGCGGCCTTGGCCGGCTTGGGCCGGCGACCCGCGCGCCTGGCATTGCGCGGCGCGGTGGCCTGACCGTCGTCGGCCGCCTGTGGCTGAGGTCGGGCGGCAGGCCGATCGCGCACCCGCCCGTTCGGCCCTGCATTGCCAGGCGCCAACGAGATCACCTGGAGCCCTGCGATGCAAGAGCGGATCGCCGTGGTCGCCGCCGCCTGCGAGTTCGCCCATGCGCGCACGCCGCAGCAGCTGTGGCGGCTGGCGCTGCATGGGCGGCAGGGTTTCCGCCGCCTGCCGCCGCAGCGGCTGGCGCTGGGCGCGTACTTGCGCGGTGACGACGACGCCGACGGCCTCTATCCGATCGAAGCAGGCCTTCTCGAAGGCTACAAGTTCGACCGCGCCCGCTTCCTGGTGCCGCTGCAGACCTTTGCGGGTGCCGACATGGCGCATTGGCTGGCGCTGGATCTGGCCGACCGCGCCATCGGCGCTTTGCCTGGCGGCGCACTGGCGGATGCGTCGCTGAAGGATCGCACGGCCGTCGTCGTTGCCAATACCTTGACCGGCGAGTTCAGCCGCGCCAATTCGCTGCGTTACCGCTGGCCTTATGTCGAGGCGCGGTGGCGCGAGGCGGCTGCGGGGCGACTGGCGGGCGCCGACACCGAAGCCTTGCTGGCCGACTTCGAACGCCGCTTCAAGCAAGCCTTTCCGCCGCCAGACGCCGACAGCCTGGCGGGCGGCTTGTCCAACACCATTGCCGGGCGCATCGCCAACCACTTCGGCCTGCGCGGCGGCGCCCACGCGGTCGATGGCGCTTGCGCGTCGTCGCTGGTCGGGGTGGTCGCGGCCTGCGACCGGTTGCGCGGGGGTGACGTCGACCTCGCCGTCGTCGCCGCGGTCGACCTCAGCCTGGATCCCTTCGAGCTGGTCGGCTTCGCCCGCAACAGTGCGTTGGCGCGTGGCGAGATGCGTGTCTTCGATGCCGACGCCACCGGCTTCTGGCCCGGCGAGGGCGGCGCCTGCGTGATCCTGGCCACTGCGGCGCTGGCACACCAGCGCGGCTGGCCGGTGCTGGGCTGGGTCCTGGGCACCGGCATGTCCACCGACGGCCAAGGCGGCCTGACGCGGCCGACCGCGGCGGGCCAGTTGCTGGCGCTGCGCCGCGCCTGGAGCGCAGCCGGCCTGGACGCTGCCATGGCGGACTACTTCGAGGCCCATGGCACCGGCACGCCGACGGGTGATCCGGTCGAGCTCGACGCCTTGGCGCAGGCCATTGCCGAATCCGGTGGCGCGCCGCAGCCGATTCCCGTGGGATCGATCAAGGCCAACATCGGTCACACGAAGGCGGCTGCCGGCATGGCCGGACTGCTGCAGGCGCTGGCCGTTGCCACCGAGCGCCTGGTGCCGCCGCTGGCTGGCGGGCACGAGCCGCATCCGCTGCTGGCGCACACAGAAATCCAGCGCGCGCTGCGCTTGCCGCGCGCCGCGGCCAGCATTGATCACCGGCGGCCGATTCGCGTCGGGGTCAACTCCTTTGGTTTTGGCGGCGTCAACTGTCATGTGGTGGTGCAAGGCCCGGCGCTGGTCGGCAAACCAGTTCGGCGGACGCCGGTGCCGCCCTTCGCTGAAGGCCGCCTGCCGGGTGAGCTGGTCACCCTGAGCGCTGGCAGCCGCGGCGAACTGGTCGCGGCGCTGCGGGTTGTCCAAGGGCGCAGCCTGACCCTGTCGCGGTCCGAACTCATCGACCTCGCCGCGGCTTGCCGGCCCCGTGCCGCAGCCGCATCAGACTGGCGGGCCAGCATCGTGGCGGCGACGCCGCAGGCGCTGCAGGCGGGCTGCGATGCGCTTCTGGGGTCGCTCGGCGGTGCCGGCGTGCGCGGCGCGGGTCCACGCTGGGCCTGGTCGTCGCCGCGAACGGCAGCGGTCGGACTTTGCTTTGTGCTCCCTGGTCAGGGGTTGCAGCCCGAGGGCTTGGCCGAAGGCTGGGCGGCGCGGCTGCCGCGGCTGGCCGAGCCGATTCGGTGCTTGCGCGAAGCCGTGGACGCCTCCGACGGCGGGCCTGACACCGCGCTTTGGCAGCCTGCGCTGGCGGAAGTCGCGATCGCGGCCCTCGAACTGCTGCGCTGCGCCGGGCTCAAGCCCGACCGCGTGCTCGGGCACAGCTTTGGCGAGCTGACGGCCTGGCACGCGGCCGGCATCATCGACGCCGCGGCCTTGCGCCGGCTGGCCGAACGACGGGGCTGCGTCATGCGCGACTTCGTGCCGCCGTCAGCGATGCTGGCCATCGAAGCGGATGCCGGGCAGGCGTCGGCCTTGGCGGCGAGCCACGGCGTCGACCTGGCTTGCTACAACAGCGCGCGCCGCCACGTGATGGCTGGCAGCACAGCGGCGATCGATCAACTGGCAGGCGCCTGCGCCCGCAGCGGTGTGCGCGCGGCGCGACTGCCGGCGACGCGGGCATTCCATTCGCGGCTGATGGCGGCAGCGGCGGCGCGTCTTGCCGGTGAACTGAACGCCTTCACCTTCGGCCGGCCGCGCTTGACCGTGTTGTCCACCATCACGGGCGGCGTGCTGGCCGACGAGTCCTTGCCCGACTTGCTGGTGCAGCAGTTCGTCGCGCCGGTGCGCTTTGTGCAAGCCCTGGCTTGCCTGCCCGCGGACGACCTGGTGATCGAAGTCGGCACGGCATCGGCGCTGGGCGGTCTGGTGGCCGAGGACGGCGGACCGGCAGCCCTGCCGATGGCACTGTTCTCGGCGTCGCTCGAGCCCTTGCTGCACGCGCTGGGCGCCGCCTGGGTGGGAGGGCATGCGGTCGATGTCGACTGGCTCTACGCGGACCGGATGGTCGAGCCCTATCGCCTCGATGTCGAGCCGCAATTCCTCAGCAGCCCATGCGGTGAGGCGACCAACCCGGGGGTCGTTGCGGTGCCGTTGCCTGCGGCGCCGCCGCAGCCGATCGGCGCCGACGACGGCCGGCCCGCGCTGGCGCTGCTGCAGTCCATCATCAGCCAGCTAGCGGGTCTGCCCCGAGAAAGCGTCAGGCCCGAGGCCCGGCTGCTGGCCGATCTGCATCTGAATTCGATTCGCGCCCGCCATGCGCTGGCCCAAGCGGCGCGCCAACTCGGCATCGACCGCTTGCCATTCCACGCCAGCGACATCGCCAGCGCCACCGTCGCCGAAATGGCGGCTCAGCTGGATGTGCTGCGCAAGTCGCCAGCGGGCACGGCCGACGCGCCGACGCCAGCGCCTGCAGGCGTTGCGCCCTGGGTGCGGCTGTTCAGCCATCGCTGGCTGGCTGCCGACCCGGGCTTGCCGGACGCTGGCGCTGCAGGCTGGCCCTGCCAGTTCCGACTGGACGACAGGCTGGCGCCGTTGCCGGACGCATCGCGCTCGGCCGCCACTGGACTGTTCACCGACGACCCGGGTGCGCCGACCCTGCTGGTGCTGCCCGGCGCTGGTACGGCCGACGTCGGGTCGGCGTTGCTCGATGCCGTCCAGGCCATCGCCCGGGATGGGCGAACCACCAGCCTGCTGGTGCTGCAGTCGGCGCCGCTGGCCAATGCCTTCCTGCGCTCGGTGGCTGCCGAGCGGCCCGACTGGCGGCTGTGCGCGGTTCAGCACGACGGCATCGATGTCGACACCTTGCGGCGCACGGTGCATGCCCATGGCGCGCTGTCGCGCGGCTATAGCGAATGGCAATGGCTGGCGGGCCAGGCCAGGCAGCGTCGGCTGCAGTTGCATGTGTTGGACCCGGCACTTGCGCCCTGGCTGCCGGGGCCGCAGGATCTGGTGGTGATCAGCGGCGGCGCCAAGGGCATCGGCGCGGCTGCGGCGCTGCGCCTGCAGCAGGCCTACCGCTGTCCGCTGGGTCTGCTCGGCCGCAGTCCGGCGGACGACGCCGACGTCCAGGCGACGCTGTTGGCGCTGAATGCGGGTGGATCAATGGCGCGCTATGTGCAGGTCGATCTGTGCGACGCGGTTGCCACGCGCGCAGCGGTGCGCGCGCTGGAGTCCGAGCTCGGCGCCGTGCAGGCGCTGGTCCACG
>JAUYAJ010000444.1 GCA_030693565.1 Rubrivivax sp. | reverse complement strand
AGCGGCGCCCGGCTGCCGCTGCAGGCGATCGAGCTGCGCGCGCCGCTGGCGCGGCCGCGGCGCGGCCTGCTGTGCGTCGGCCGCAACTACCGCGCCCACGCCGCCGAGCTGGCCAGCACCGTGTTCAGCGGCCAGCAGGCGGCTGCCGACGGCTGGCCGATGGTCTTCACCAAATTCGCCCAGTGCGTGATCGGCCCGCACGACGATGTGCGGCTGCCGGGCGCTGCGGTGTCGAGCCAGATCGACTACGAAGGCGAGCTGGTGATCGTCATCGGCCGCGGCGGCCGCGACATCACCCGCGCGCGAGCGCTCGACCTTGTGTTCGGCTACACGCTGTGCAACGACGTCACGGCGCGCGACATCCAGGTTCGCCACGGCCAGTGGGACCTGGGCAAGAACCTCGACACCTTCTGCCCGCTCGGGCCCTGGGTCGCCAGCGCCGACAGCTTCGACGCCAGCGACGCCCGGCTGCGCACCTGGGTCAACGGCGAGCTGCGCCAGGACGCGCGCACCGCCGACCTGATCTTCGACATTCCCAGCCTGGTCGAGACCTGCTCGCGCGGCATCACGCTGCAGACCGGCGACCTCATCGCCACCGGCACGCCGGCCGGTGTCGGCATGGGCATGGCGCCGCCGCGCTGGCTGGCATCTGGCGACGTCGTGCGCGTCGAGGTCGACGGCCTTGGTGCGATCGAGAACCGGTTCGCGTGATGGCACTGCACATCGTGGACCGGGTCGCGGTCGAGGACGAAGGCGAGGGCGACGCGGTGTTCTGCGTGCACGGCCTGGGCGGCAGTTCCAATACCTTCACGCCGCTGATGCCGGCGCTGGCGCGCCAGCGTGTGCTGCGCATCGACCTGCCCGGCAGCGGCCGCTCGCAGCGCGCCGAGGGCGGGCTGTCGATCGCGCGCTTCGTCGAGACGCTGATCAGCCTGTGCACGCGGCTCGGCGTGCAGCGCGCGCACTGGGTCGGACACTCGATGGGCACCATCGTCTGCCAGCACCTGGCGGTGGCAGCGCCCAAGCTGGTGCGCAGCCGGGCTTTGTTCGGCCCGCTGATGACGCCGCCGGAGGCGGCGCGGCCGGCGCTGCGGGCGCGCGCCGAGAAAGCGCGCAGCGAAGGGCTGGCCGGCATGCACGACATCAGCACCGCGCTGGTCGGCGCTTCTTTGTCGGCCGACAGCCGCCAGCGCCTGCCGCTGGCGGTGGCCTTCGTGCGCGAAAGCCTGATGCGCCAGGACGGCGAAGCCTACGCCCGCAACTGCGAAGCGCTGGCGGCGGCGCAGCCCGCGGCGGTGGACGCGATCCGGGCACCGGTGCTGCTCGTCACCGGCGACGAAGACGGCGTTGCGCCGCCGCAGGCGGTGCGCGCTTTCGCCGACAAGCTGCATGGCGCGGCCAGCAAGCGCGTGGCGGTGCTGCCGCGCTGCGGCCACTGGACACCGATCGAGCGGCCCGAGGACTGCCAGCGCGAGCTGCGCGAGTTCCTGGCCGCCAACAAAAGGGGTTGAGATGGCGGACGTGCTGTTCACCAATGTGCGGGTCTTCGACGGCGGCGGCGAGGCGCCGTTCGATGGCGAGGTCCTGGTGTCGGGTAACCGCATCAGCCGCGTCACCCGCTCGGCCTATGGCCAGCGCTCGCCGGCGCTGGCCGGCGCCCAGACCATCGACGGCGGCGGCGCCTTCCTGATGCCGGGCATGGTCGAGGCCCACACCCATTTCTCCTGGAACGACCAGCCCTCGCTGGACGCGATTCAGCGCATGCCGCCCGAAGAGCACATCCTGTGGTGCGCCGAGGTCGCCGAGCGCTACCTCGACATGGGCTGGACCAGCTGCGTGGGCGCGGCCACCGCCAAGCCGCGCCTGGACGTCGTCATCCGCAACGCCATCAACGCCGGCCAGATCAAGGGCCCGCGCTACCTGGCGGCCAGCCAGGAGATCACCGTGCCGGGCGGCCTGGGTGACTCGACGCTGCCGCACCTGCCGCAGCCCGAGTTCGCTTTCGGCGCCATCGTCAGCGGCGCCGAAGAGATGCGCCGCTGCGTGCGCATGTTCGCCAAGTACGGCGTCGACTCGCTGAAGATCAACCTCTCGGGCGAGTCGATCACCGGCATGCCGGGCGAGATGAGCCAGTTCACCGAGGACGAGATCCGCACCTGCGTCCAGGAGGCCAAGGCCTGGGGCAAACGGGTGGCGGCGCATGCGCGCTCGTGCTGG
>JAUYAJ010000657.1 GCA_030693565.1 Rubrivivax sp. | reverse complement strand
TACATCTGGATGTCGGCCCAGAACTTGCTGAAGGTGTCCGGGTTGGCGAAGTCGCCGCCGAAGAACACCGCCGCGGTGACCGACTTCAGCTCGAGGTCGATGCCGGCCTTGCTGCAGGCGCTCTTGACGATGGCCTGGGTGTCCTGGCGCGGCTTGTTGACCGAGGTCTGGTAGACGAACTTGAGCTTGACGCCGCCCTTGGCGCGGATGCCGTCGCTGCCCTTCTTCCAGCCCGCCGCCTCGAGGATCTGGTTGGCCTTGTCGACGTTGAACTCGAACTTGGTGTTGCCGCTGCGAAAGCGCGGCGGGTTGTTGAGGAAGTTGGCCGTCGCCACGCCGGTGCGGCCGTAGATGAAGTCCTGCACGCTCTTGCGGTCGACCAGCAGCGACAACGCCTCGCGCACCACCTTGTCCTGGAAGGCCGGGTGCTTGGTCTTGGGGTTGGCGCGCTCGCCGTCGACCTCGGTCCAGGGGTCCGACGAGTTCAGCGAGATGAACTCAATGTTGCCGCCGGAGACGATCGAGATCTTGCCCTTGCCGCCCGCTTCCAGGCCCTTGAGCACGTCGTCGGCGACTTGCAGGTTCCAGGCGTAGTCGTACTCGCCGGTCTGCAGCACCGCGCGCGCCGCCGAGGTGGCGTCGCCGCCGCCCTTCATCTCCAGGGTGTCGAAGTGCGGCCGGTTGGCGATGTGGTAGCTGGTGTTGATCTCGGCGCGCACGAGGTCGCCGGGCTTGAAGTCGACGATATTGTAAGGGCCGGTGCCCACCGGCTTGATGTTGGCCGGCGCCTCGCGCGACTTGGCGCCGATGAAGGGCGCGAAGACATGCTTGGGGATCATCATCCCGACCGTGCCCACCAGCGGCTCGGCCCAGAACGGCGTCGGCTTGGGGAAGGTCACGCGCACGGTGTGCGAGTCGATCTTGGCGACGACGATGTCGCGGTAGGTGGAGATCCAGGCGGCCGAGGTCGCCGGGTCCTTCATGTACTCCCAGTTGAAGACGACGTCGTCGGCGGTGAAGGGCTGGCCGTCGTGCCAGCTGACGCCGCGCTTGAGCTTCCAGGTCACGCTCTTGCCGTCGGCCGACAGGCCGCCGTTCTCGCGCGTCGGGACCTCGGTGGCCAGGATCGGCACCAGGTTGCCGTCGGCATCCCAGGCCGCCAGCGGTTCGTAGAAGATGCGCGAGCCTTCCTGCTCCTTGGTGCCGGTGGCGAAGTGCGGGTTCAGCAGCACCGGGCCTTGCCACCACAGCAGCTTGAGCGCGCCACCGCCGCCGCGCTTGGTCGGCTTGTAGGGCAAGGCGGTCTGCGCCTGGGCGACGCCGGCGTGCATCAGCATCATCGACGCCATCGGCGCCGTCAGGCCGAGCCCGATCATCCGCTGGATGAACTGGCGCCGGGGCAATTGCCCTTCCCTGACTTCTTCGATCAGGCCTCTGAGTTGCTGCTCGTTCATCTGGATGCTCCTTCTGCGTGGGGCCGGTGGTCAGGGCGTGATCGGACGCTGTTGACCGCTGGGGTGACTGATGGCTGTGCCGGTAGGCTGCCGGCTGCGACTGCAGGCTCCAAGTGGAGTCCCGCGCCGCGCATGCTGGCGACCCGGAGTAAATCGCACTGCGGGCGCCGAATCCATACCTCCAAACCCTAGGAGGCTGTTGGACTTTGGCCGAACTCGCCCCGGCCCTTCGGGGTCAACGCGGGCCCGGTCCAAAGCCCAACAGCCTCCTGGGGCGACCCGGCGTCAGCGTTTGAGCTCGGGCCGATAGACGCTGTCGTCGGTGCTGAGCAGGTCCAGCGGGTGGCGGCGCCCGGCGCGGTGGTCTTCGATGCAACGCAGCACCAAAGGGCTGCGGTGGCGCGCTGCGCTGGCGCGCAGTTCGCCCAGATCCATCCACAGCGTGCGCACGATGCCGGTGTCGAGCGCGCGGCCCGGCAGCGCCGCGCCGACGCTGCCGCAGAAGGCCAGACGCAGGTAGGTGACGTCTTCGCCGCGCGCCGGGCGCTGGAAGCGCGACAGGTAGATGCCAAGCAGCGCCGCCGGCGTGAACTTGCGCGCGGTTTCTTCCAGCGTCTCGCGCACCACCGCTTGCAGCGGCGACTCGGCGAGGTCGAGATGGCCGGCCGGGTTGTTCAAGCGCAGGCCTTCGGGGGTCTCTTCCTCGACCAGCAGGTAGCGGCCGCCGTCTTCGATGATGGCGGCCACGGTGACGCTCGGGCTCCAGCGCGCGGGGCTGTTCATGCGCCGCATCCTAGCCGGCGCCGGCGGCGCGACTTGTGGTAGCTTCGCCCCCCACTGAGGAGCGGCTGCGCCGCCCTGCAACGGGACCTGTGTTTGTGAGGAGACGTGCATGCTGATTGGCGTACCGCTCGAGACTGCGGCGGGCGAAGCCCGGGTCGCGGTCACCCCCGAGACGGCCAAGAAACTCAAGGCCCAGGGCCACACCGTCAAGGTGCAGGCCGGGGCCGGCGTGGCCGCCAGTTGCGTCGATGACGCCTATGTCGCCGCCGGCGCCGAGATCACCGACCGCGCCGGCGCCTTCGCCTGCGAGCTGGTGCTCAAGGTGCGCAGCCCCGACGCCGACGAGTTGAGCCTGATGAAGCCCGGCAGCGCCCTGGTGGGCATGCTCAACCCCTTCGACAAAGAGGGGCTGGCGCGGCTGGCCAGCGCCGGGTTGACGGCGTTCGCGCTCGAAGCGGCGCCGCGCACGACGCGCGCGCAAAGCATGGACGTGCTGTCCAGCCAGGCCAACATCGCCGGCTACAAGGCGGTGATGATGGCCGCCGACAGCTACCAGCGGCTGTTCCCGATGCTGATGACGGCGGCTGGCACCATCAAGGCCGCGCGCGTCGTCATCCTGGGCGTGGGCGTGGCCGGGCTGCAGGCCATCGCCACCGCCAAGCGGCTCGGCGCAGTGATCGAGGCCTCGGACGTGCGGCCGTCGGTCAAGGAACAGGTCGAAAGCCTGGGTGCCAAGTTCATCGAGGTCGCTTACGAGACCGCCGAAGAGAAGGAAGCCGCCGAAGGCGTGGGCGGTTATGCCAAGCCGATGCCGCAGAGCTGGCTTGACCGCCAGAAGGTCGAGGTCGCCAAGAAGGTGGCGGCGGCCGACATCGTCATCAGCACCGCGCTGATCCCGGGCCGGCCGGCGCCGGTGCTGATCACCGAAGACATGGTCAAGAGCATGAAGCCCGGCTCGGTGATCGTCGACATGGCAGCGCCCGCCGGTGGCAACTGCCCGCTCACCGAGCCTGGCAAGACGGTGGTCAAGCATGGCGTGACGCTGATCGGCGCGACCAACATCCCGGCCCGCGTGGCGGCCGATTCGTCGAGCCTGTACGCCCGCAACCTGCTCGATTTCCTCAAGCTGGTGATCGACAAGGATGGCGCCTTCCAGGTGCCGATGGACGACGACATCGTTGCTGCCTGCCTGATGGCACAAGGCGGCGAAGTGAAGAGGACCTGAGCGCCATGGACTTCGTATCCCCCACCATCACCAACCTGATCATCTTCGTGCTCGCCATCTATGTCGGCTACCACGTGGTCTGGACCGTCACCCCGGCGCTGCACACCCCGCTGATGGCGGTGACGAACGCGATCTCGGCCATCGTCATCGTCGGCGCCATGCTGGCCGCGGCGCTGACCGAAACCACCCTTGGCAAGACCATGGGCGTGCTCGCCGTGGCGCTGGCCGCGGTCAACGTCTTCGGCGGCTTCCTCGTGACGCGGCGCATGCTGGAGATGTTCAGGAAGAAAGAGCGTCCCGCCAAGGTCGCCAACGAGGGGGGCAAGCAGTGAAGCAGTCGAAACTCATCATTGCAGCGCGGGCCGTGCGCCGGACCGCTCCCAAGCCGGCCCGCACCCCCTTGGGGGGTCGTCCGGCGTACTCGGCGGACGGGGGGCTCCAATGAGCATGAACGTCGCGACGCTGCTGTACCTGATCGCCAGCGTCTGCTTCATCCAGGCGCTCAAGGGGCTGAGCCACCCGACGACCTCGATCCGCGGCAACGTCTTCGGCATGATCGGCATGGCGATTGCCGTGCTGACCACGGCGGCGATGATCGTCAAGCTCGCCGCCGGCGCCGACCAGGGCATGGTCTGGGTGCTGGGAGCGATGGTGGTTGGCGGTGGCGTCGGCACGCTGATGGCCCAGCGCGTCGAGATGACCAAGATGCCCGAGCTGGTGGCCTTCATGCACAGCATGATCGGCCTGGCCGCGGTCTTCATCGCGGTGGCCGCGGTGGCCGAGCCCTATGCTTTCGGCATCGTCGACAAAGGCACGCCGATCCCGTTCGGCAACCGGCTCGAGCTGTTCCTGGGCGCGGCCATCGGCGCCGTCACCTTCAGCGGCTCGGTGATCGCCTTCGGCAAGCTCAGCGGCAAGTACAAGTTCCGCCTGTTCCAGGGCGCGCCGGTGCAATTCACCGGCCAGCACAAGCTGAACCTGCTGCTGGGCATCGCCACCGTGGGCCTGGGCATCGCCTTCGCGCTGACCGAGAACTGGCCGGCCTTCTTCGCCATGCTGGCGCTGGCTTTCGTGATGGGCGTGCTGATCATCATCCCGATCGGCGGCGCCGACATGCCGGTGGTGGTGAGCATGCTCAACAGCTACTCGGGCTGGGCGGCGGCGGGCATCGGCTTCAGCCTCAACAACAGCATGCTGATCATCGCCGGCAGCTTGGTGGGCAGCTCGGGTGCGATCCTGAGCTACATCATGTGCAAGGCGATGAACCGCAGCTTCATCTCCGTCATTCTCGGCGGTTTCGGTGGCGATAGCGCTGCCGCCGGTTCGGGCGAGGAAGAGACGCGCCCGGTCAAGCAGGGCTCGTCCGA
>JAUYAJ010000644.1 GCA_030693565.1 Rubrivivax sp. | reverse complement strand
TTGCGCATCCCCGTCAAGTACCTGGCCAACCTGCTGACCGCGGGCGACACCTTGCCCGTAGAGCGTGCGCTCGAGCGCATGCTGGCAATGCGTGCCTACCAGCGCGCCAAGCATGTCGAGGGCCGCATCAACACCGAGGTGCTGGCGCTGGCCGGGCTCACCGAGCACATGGTCGAGGACATGTACCACGTGATGGCGATCGCCAACTACGAAGACCGCTTCGTCATCCCCAGCACACACCGCGAGTACGCCGAGAACACCTTCAACGTGCGCGGCGGCTGCGGCTTCTCGTTCGGCAACGGTTGCTCCGAAGGCACGGGAGAGACCAGCCTGTTCGGCAGCGAGAAGAAGCGCACCATCCCGATCAAGGCGGAGGTCTGACCATGAGCATCTTCAAGACTACCGCTGCGGCTCCGGTGGCACCGCACACGCTGCGCGTGCTGGCCCGGCTGCTGAGCTACCCCGACCCGGTGCTGTGCGAGCAGCTGCCGGCGATGCGGGGTGCGCTGCACGCCGAAGCGGCGCTGGGCGCTGAGCGGCTGGCCGAACTCGACGCCTTGATCGCCAGCCTGCAGCGCCAGAGCGCGATCGACGCCGAGGCCGACTACGTGCAGCTGTTCGACAGCGGGCGTGCCACCTCGCTGCATGTGTTCGAACATGTGCATGGCGACTCGCGCGACCGTGGGCCGGCAATGATCGACCTGGCGCAGACCTACGAAGCCGCCGGCCTGTACCTGGCCGAAGGCGAGATGCCCGACCACCTGCCGGTGGTGCTGGAATACACCTCGACCCAGCCGGCGCGCGAGGCACGGGCATTTCTGGGTGAGCTGGCGCACATCTTCAACGCCATCTTCAACGCGCTGGAAAAACGCCAAAGCCGCTACGCCAGCGCACTGGGCGCGCTGCTCGAGCTGGCCGGCGAGAAAGCCCGGCCGGTGGCTGTGGTGGCCGATGAACCGATCGACGAAGCCTGGGCCGAACCAGTCGCCTTCGACGGCTGCTCGTCCAAAGGCCAGGCCAAGCCGGGCCAGCCGCAGCCCATCCATGTCGTCAGAAAGAACCCAGCAACGGGAGTGGTCGCATGAACACCTTGCAAACCTACCTGCACAACTTTGCCTTCAACGTCTATCCGTACATCTGTCTGGCGGTCTTCTTCATGGGCAGCCTGGCACGCTTCGACCGTGACCAGTACACCTGGAAGAGCGACTCGTCGCAGATGCTGCGCACCGGCTCGCTGCGCTGGGGCAGCAACCTGTTCCACATCGGCATCCTGTTCCTGTTCTTCGGCCACTTTGTCGGCCTGCTGACGCCGCACTTCATCTACGAGAGCTTCATCAGCCCGGCCAACAAGCAGCTGATGGCGGTGTACTCGGGCGGTGCCGCAGGCCTGGTCTGCTTCATCGGCCTGAGCCTGCTGCTGCACCGGCGCTTGTTCGACGCGCGCATCCGCCTGACCAGCCACCGCACCGACATCGCCATCCTGCTGATCCTGTGGGTGCAGTTGCTGATCGGGCTGATCACGCTGCCGTACTCGCTGGCGCATAAAGACGGCAGCACCATGCTCGTGCTGTCCGACTGGGCGCAGCGCATCGTCACCTTCCAGCCCAATGCCGAAGCGCTGGCCGCCGTGGCCTGGCCGTTCAAGCTGCACATGGTGCTGGGCATGACGATCTTCCTGCTGTTCCCGTTCAGTCGCCTGGTCCATGTG
>JAUYAJ010000634.1 GCA_030693565.1 Rubrivivax sp. | reverse complement strand
GCGGCGGCGCTGGCCGCCCATGGCCAGCGGCTGCAGGCCGGCGAGCAGCGGCTGCAAGCCGCGCTGGCCCATCAGCTTGCCCGCGGCCACCAGGACCTGCGACCGCTGGCCCAGCGGCTGCAACGCGCGGCCCGCGTCAGCCTGCAAGGCCAGGCGCAGCGGCTGGCGGCTGCGCAGCAGCGCCTGCAGGCGCTCGACCCGCAGCAGGTGCTGCGTCGCGGCTACGCCTGGGTCGAAGGCGAGGATGGCCGGCCACTGCTGTCGGCGCGTGCGCTGACGCCGGGTCAGGTGGTGAGCGCGGTCTGGGCCGACGGCCGTGCCCGCGCCCAGGTGCTGGACATCGACGCCGGTCCGCCACGGGGTTGAAGGCCTTGCCTACAATCTGTCGCTCCAACATCGGCCAGCGCTTGCGGCCGGCCAACCCCAGGAGAACAAAGCCATGGAACACCAGCTGCCCGCACTGCCGTTCGCGATCGACTCGCTCGCCCCGCATTACAGCCGCGAGACCCTCGAGTTCCACCACGGCAAGCACCACAACGCCTATGTGGTGAACCTCAACAACCTGCAAAAAGGCACCGAGTTCGAGGCCCTGTCGCTCGAAGACATCGTGCGCAAGGCCTCCGGCGGCATCTACAACAACGCCGCCCAGATCTGGAATCACACCTTTTTCTGGAACTGCATGAAGCCGGCCGGCGGCGGCGAGCCCAGCGGCGCACTGGCCGCGGCGATCACCGCCAAGTGGGGCTCGTACGCGGCCTTCAAGGAAGCTTTCGTCAAGTCGGCCGTGGGCAACTTCGGCTCCGGCTGGACCTGGCTGGTGAAGAAGGCCGACGGCTCGGTCGACATCGTCAACACCGGCGCTGCCGGCACGCCGCTGACCACGGCCGACAAGGCGCTGCTCACCGTCGACGTCTGGGAACACGCCTATTACATCGACTACCGCAACATGCGGCCCAAGTTCGTCGAGGCGTTCCTCGACAAGCTGGTGAACTGGGAATTCGCGCAGGCCAACTTCGCCTGACGCTCGCCGGTTCGGCGGCGCTCAGCCGCCGAATGGCGCGCCGCGCAGCTTGAAGCCGGGCTTGATGCCGCGTTTGGCGAACCAGCCCTGGTTCATCTCCAGCGCAAAGCGCACCGGCTGCGTCGAGCAATGCGATTGGTCCGACTGCGGCTGCATGTCGGCCAGGTTGACGATGCTGCCGTCGTCGGCGATGAAGGCAATCGTCAGCGGCACCAAGGTGTTGCGCATCCAGAAGCAGCGCGGCGCCGACTCGGCATTGACGAACAGCATGCCTTCGTTGGTACCCATCTGGCGCCTGAACATCATGCCCGCCATCTGCTGAGCCGGCGATTGCGCGATCTCGGCCTGGATGATGTGCATGCCGGCGCTGATCGGCAGCGTCGGCAGCCGCGGCTGCGGGCCGTCCTGGGCCTGGGCGTTCAGACTGAGCAGGCCCAGCGCCAGGCTCAGGGTCAAGGTCTTGATGTATGTCATGTCGGGGCGGCGGTGTTGGTTGCATTATCGGTCCCGCCTGCGGCCCTGAGGGCGCAGGCCTGCTGACCCATGAATGCCGTTGCCGAACCCGCCGACCTGCTGCTGCCGCCACGCCCGCCGGTCGACGACCCGCTCGAGCAAGGCCGCTTCACGCGCTGGGTCAGCGGCGACGCCGGCCGCCGCTTGGGCGAGTCGACGCTGCAGCTCGGCGGCATGCACTGCGCGGCCTGCGCTGGCTTGATCGAGCAGGCGCTGGCCAGCGTCGATGGCGTCGTCGACGCCCGTGTCAGTGCGGTCGCCCAGCGCGCCACCGTGCGCTGGGATCCGGCGCGGACCCAGCCGTCGGCGCTGATCGACACCATCGGCAAGATCAAGCGCGTGATCAACCCGAGGCTGGAAGTGGACGGCCTGCTGCGCACCATGTT
>JAUYAJ010000618.1 GCA_030693565.1 Rubrivivax sp. | reverse complement strand
CAGGTCGCACACGCGGGGCGCCGCGGCGGCCAGGTCGGGCAGCGTGGTGGTGGCGTAGTCGATGTCCGAGAACGTCTCGATGCGCACGCCTGCGTAGCCTGCGCTGGCCAGGCTGGCCAGCGAGCCAGCGTCGAGAAACGCCGTGCGCACGACGTGAACCCAGCCATAGGGCGCGCGCGCCTCCCAGGCATGCTGCGGCTCGTCGCTGCGCACGGCGAAGGCACGAAACGGCGCCGGCACCGCATGCACGTTGGCGGCGATGACGCGGTGCGAGACAGGCGCGGGGTTCGGATGCACCGCGTGATTGTCGCCAGGGTAGCGACGGGCGCCCTGCATTCGTTGCGGGCAGCCGACGGCCACTAGAGTCGGCATGTCTCCCACCGCTGACCTCAGGACGCCGCCATGACTCGATTGCAACAGGAACTGCAGCGCCTGTATGGGCCCCAGGCCGACGCTCGCCCGGGCCTGGACGTCGACGCCCCTGGGTCGGTCAATGCGCAGGGGCTGGTGCGCTCGATGGTGCTGGAACTGGCCAGGCCGGCCGATTGGGCCGCGCTTTCAGGAGTCTGGGGCGGCGTTCAGGCTGATCTGGGGCTGCCCGCGCCGGCCATCGCGGTCAACGGCAGCGATGGCTGTCAGCTCTGGTTCTCGCTCCTGGAGCCGGTGCCAGTGCCACAAGCCGGCGCGTTTCTCGACGCCCTGCGGCGCCGCTACCTGGGCGACATCGCGCCCGTTCGCGTGACCATGCTGCCCGCGCTGGATGTCGCGCCAGTGCGGCCACCCCTGGATTCCCGCCCGGTGCCCGCCTTGCAGGCCGACAGCGGCCTGTGGTCGGCTTTTGTCGCCTCCGACCTCGTGCCGATGTTCGCCGAAGAGCCCTGGCTCGACATGCCGCCCAATCCCGACGGCCAGGCCCAGTTGTTGGCGCCGCTCAAGAGCATCCCGCCGGCAGCGTTCGAAGGGGCGTTGCAGCGGCTCAGGCCGGCCGCGCCCGGTCCGGGACCGAAGGCTGAAGCACCAGCGGCTGCCACGCTCGATCCCAGGCGCTTCTTGCTCGACGTCATGAACAACGACAGCCTTGATCTTGCTCTGCGCATCGAGGCGGCGAAGGCGCTGCTGCCTTGCTCCGACGCTGCCCGTGGCCGGCAACAGGAAATGGACGGGCACCAGTTGCCGTGAGCGAAAGCTTCACGGCATCGCAACTTGGGCGTCGGCTTTGCGGCGACGGGCTTGGCCAGGCGACTGGGTCTCGTCGACCCCTATGCATAGATGCCGACTATGCGTAGTTCGATAGCAGGACGCCTCGCCAATCCCGGCAAAAACCTACGCATGGTTTCGGGGCCCCAGCATGCACGCTGCGGCGAGCGCTTTCCGCTGCAGTGCTCTCCATAGCGACCCTGAGCCGACAGTCGCGGTGAACGACGGCGCGTCGGACAGCGGTCTGTAAAACTGCACACTCGCGCCCGGGCGGTACCGGCGCGACAAGGCGAGCGTGTCAGCTGGGAAGGTCCGGCGCGAAGCGGCGCAGCGATGCCTCAGGCCCGCTGCGACAGCAGGATGGTCACGCCGCCCGATGCAAAGTTGGGCACGTCGGCGACGACCCGTTGCCACGCCGGTGAGCCGGTCACTGCAGCCAGATGTTCAGCGCTGTCGAACCAGGCTTCGAACAGCCGGTAGAACGGTGGCGCCGATCCGTCGGGGCCAGGCAGGCCGATGGTGGCCTCGGCGCTTGCAGGGGCGGGCGCGGCAGCCACCAAGGGCATGTGCGTGCCCAGGTAGTGGGCTTCGAAGGCGGCCGGGTCCTTCGGTTGGCCGTACAAGACGGACAGCTTCAGTGCGGGTGTGACTCGATCCATGTCGATTTCCTGGGTTGATGGTTGGGGTTGAAAACTCGCTTCATCGCCTTGCTCAAGCGGCCTGGGCAGCGCGCTTGCCAAACTCGTCGATCAAGGCTGCCACCTGGGCGGGCGCTGTGACGATGGGAACGTGGCCAAGACCTGGCAAGACGTGCAGCTCGGCGCGGGCCAGTCGCTCGGCGAGCTCGCGTGAGCCCTGCAGCGGCGCGATTCGATCGCGCTCGCCGTGTATCAACAGCGTCGGCAATGACAGCCGGGCAAGGTCATCGACGGGCGCGATCTGTTCGCGGCAACGAATCAGCGCCACCGCGTCGTCGATGCTGGCTCGCGTCAACATCTGCAAGGTCCACCACCGAAGCGCGGCGCTGTCCGTCTCTGGAAGGCAGTTGTCGATGAAGCTTCGCAGCGTGCCGGTGTAGTCGCGCCGCAGGCTGGCAATGAAGGTGTCGGAGGCGCCCG
Source organism: Rubrivivax sp. (assembly GCA_030693565.1). Classification (GTDB taxonomy): domain Bacteria; phylum Pseudomonadota; class Gammaproteobacteria; order Burkholderiales; family Burkholderiaceae_C; genus Rubrivivax. The sequence continues at coordinate 3,943 of JAUYAJ010000618.1, read as the reverse complement.
CTTCCTTGCGCTGCCAAGCCGCACCGACCAGCACTTGGCCGATGAAGCGCCGGGGCGCGCGTTGCACGGCGCGCAAGGCCACCGCGGCACCGGCCGACTCGGCTGCCAGCACACAAGGGCCTACCTGCAGTGCGTCGGCCACGGCCAGCAGGTCATCGGCCATGTCGTCCACGGTGATGGGACCACTGCGCGTGCTGGCGCCGGTGCCGCGGTGGTCGACGCTGATGCAGCGCCAATGCGGCAGATGCCCGAAGAGCGGGTGCCAGATCTCGCCGCTACCGATCCAGCCGCCCACCGCCAGCAGGGTGAGCGGGCCCTGGCCAAAACTCAGCGTGTACAGCTGGGCCCCGGTGCGTGGGATGAACATGTCGGGCTCGGAAGGTTTGGCTGACGGCATTTCACTGCCGCGGCGGCGCCCTGGCTACGGGACAGGCGTCCCGAGCGGCCCACTCAAGTCCCGGACTACAGGCCCATGTCCCGCACCTTGACCACCGCCATGGCGCGGCCTTCGACGCCGAGCTTGGTGTACAGCGCCGACAGCATGTTGCGCACGGTCTTGTCGGCAAGGCCCAGCCGGGCGGCGATCTGCAGGTTGTCCAGACCCTGCCCGACAAGACCCGCCAGTTCGCGTTCGCGCGGGGTCAGCGACGGCGGCAAAGGCTTGTGCGCGACAAACTCGGTGATGAGCTCACACAGCCGCTCGAACGCCGGCTCTTGCACCGTCGGGATATGGTTGCGGGATCGCAGCATCTCGAAGCGGGCACCCGGAATGCTCGCGGCCAGTTCGTGCCCCAGGGCCAGCGGCACGGACACATCGCCTTCGCAGTGCATCACCAGCGTGGGTACTTTCAATGCCCGGGCGAGCTGGCGCACGTCCAGCGCGGCCCGCGCGCGAAGAATGGCCGCAGCGCGCAAGCCGTTGCAACTCAGGCGCTGGTGTTCGTTGAACGAAGCGATCTGCTCGGCGTTGCCGTCGGGCATGAAGCGGCTGGTGAACATGTGCTGAACCCCAGGATCCGCGCGGCCCCAGCCGAGCTCGATGAGCCTCAACTGCGTCTCATGGAAGGCCAGCGCTTCAGGCGAGGGCTTGCGGTGCAGCAAACCATGCGTGCTGCCGGCCAACAGCACCAGGTGGGAGACCCGCTCGGGATGCCGCGCCGCAAAGGCCACTGCCGCAGCCGCCCCGCCTGAGATGCCCAACAAGGCAAAGGTCTTGGCGCCGTGGGCTTGCGTCACCGCTTCGAGTTCTTCGACCGAGGCGTCCAGGCCCAGGGGCACGTCGTCTGCGGTAGACAAACCGCAGCCGCGCTCGTCGTAACGCACCACTTCCAGTTGACGGCCAAGCTGCGCTATCAGCGGCCGCCACAGCGGGGAACGCAGGTCGTAGTCGACGTGGGTCATCCAGTGCGCCGCACGCAGCAGCACCGGGGCGCCCGCACGGCCGCTGCGCGCCCAGGCGATGCGCGCACCCGAGGACACTTGCGTGAAGCGCAGTTCGTGCTCGAGCGGGCGGTGGGGCGAAGGCATGCGGCAATGTTAGAGCGCATCGGGCAATTCCAGGCGGCCGAGGCGGCAATGCCGCCGCTGCGCCATCGACCCACTTCGGACAGTCGCAGCTCTGAATGGGACGACGCAGGGCCGCCGCTCACGCTGCGACTCCAAACCCCTTGCGCTGCGTTGTGGCTGCTGTAGCCGATGCCCATGGGCCCGGGTCAGCAGGCGGCCGGGCATGCCGCTGACGCCGTGCGAAGGGGGCGCCGTGCCGAGGTCTCGGACTGCGCGCCCGTTCATTGCATAGACTCCCGGTGGCCGGCCATCTCATGGCGACCGCTACGCAGGAACCACCCATGAACATCGAAACTTCAGCAGCCCGCGAGACCGTCCGTGCGCACTGCCACTGCCGCATCGTGCGTGTCCAGCGATGCTGAGCTGGCTCGACCGCTTGCCGTGGATCTGGTTGCTGCTGCCAGCGGCCTGGCTGGCCATTGCGCCGATCACGCCCGAGCCCCATCTGGTGGAGAAGCTGCGTCTGCTTGTCCAAGGTGCACTGGTACGCCCGCTCGACATCTTCGACCTGGCCATGCACGCCACACCGATGCTGCTGGTGGCGCTCAAGCTGTGGCGGCAGTGGCGCACGCGTCGGCCCTGACAGGCTGGGTCGCACCCGGTCCTTTTGGGCCTGTTAGCCCTACGCGCTGAACCCCTTGAACTTGGACCTGCCCTGTCGGTTCGCGCTGGTTTACCGCCCGCGGGCCCGCCGCGGGCGACGGAGAGTGTCCGAACAGCGACCCCGTCTGTCCTGTCGAAAAGCGCCACGAGCCACGGGCGTTGCGCGCGTAACTCAAACGCAATACACTTCCCTCATGAAGTCCGCCGTCATCCCCCAGATCCGCGTCGAACCCGAGTTGCGCGCTGAACTTGAGTCCGTGCTCAAGAAGGGTGAAACCCTGACCGACTTCGTCGAAGCGACGGTGCGAAACGCCATCGCCTTTCGGCGTGTGCAAACTGCATTCCATGCCCGGGCGCAAGCAGCATCTGACGAATACCACCGGACGGGCGTTTCCGTCCCCGTGGAAACCGTCCTGGAAAAGCTGCAATCGAAGCTTGACGCCAAGCGCAAACAGCTGAGCCGATGAGCTTTGTCGTTCAGCTGTCACCTGCAGCTGAAGCTGACCTGGAACGACTCTTTGAGTTCATGCTCGACCGCGCCGAAACAACGGAAGAACTTGATCGCGCCCAAGCTGCCATCGACGCTGTCAGGGCAGCAGCCCAGCACCGGCTGGCGACAACGCCCTTCAGCTTTCGCAAGGCTGCGCAGCATCCAGCCCAACGGGAACTGATCATTCCGTTCGGAGGCACTGGGTATGTCGCCCTTTACGAGATCGTCAGTACGTCCAAAGTGATCGTGCTGGCGGTGCGACATCAGCGTGAAGAGGACTATCACTGATGTCGATCAGGGCTAGGAGTGTGGGCGGCAGAAGGCGATGCCCGCGTTCGCCTTCTGCCGCCCACACTCCTAGCGGCGCGCTGTGCAGCCGAGCGTCTTGCCAGACCCAACTTGATCTCCCGACCTATGGATCATCGCCGTCCGGGTTGGCGAAACATCGAGCACTGAGGCACGCTACCCGCGCTCCTGCCGCCGACAATCACCCTGGCCCAAGATCCCCGCGCTGACGGGCAGGCCCTCCAGTCCAATTGATGCCATCGACCCAGGCACGAACAGCGCCAGCATCCACATCCACATCGACACCCGCCCACCCCCAGACCCCGATGACTTCAGGCTTCCCCGTCCAGCCCGCTCCCCCCCCCGCGGACCTGTCTGCACATACACCGATGATGCAGCAGTACCTGCGCATCAAGGCCGACCATGCCGATGCGCTGGTGTTCTACCGCATGGGCGACTTCTACGAGCTGTTCTTCGACGACGCGCGCAAAGCCAACCGGCTGCTCGACATCACGCTGACGACGCGCGGCCAGAGCGCCGGCGAACCCGTGGTGATGGCCGGGGTGCCGGTGAATTCGCTGGAAAACTACTTGGCGCGGCTGATCAAGCTCGGTGAGCCGGTGGCCATTGCCGAGCAGGTCGGCGACGTCGCCACCGCCAAGGGCCCGGTCGAGCGCAAGGTGGTGCGCGTCGTCACCCCCGGCACGGTGACCGACAGCGAACTGATGGCCGACCGCGCCGACACCTTGCTGCTGGCGCTGCACCGCGCCAGCCGCGGTGACGGCTGGGGCCTGGCCTGGCTGGGCCTGGCCAGCGGCCAGCTCGGCCTGACCGAATGCAGCGCCGCCGAACTGCCGAGCTGGCTGGCGCGGCTGGACCCGGCCGAGATCCTGCACGCCGGCCTTGAACTGCCGGCCGCCGTGCTGCAGGCGCGCGGCGCGCGCACCGCGCGGCCGGCCTGGCAGTTCGACGCCGCGCTGGGCAGCCGCAAGCTGTGCG
>JAUYAJ010000425.1 GCA_030693565.1 Rubrivivax sp. | reverse complement strand
TGCGCAGCCGCTCCACGGTGGCGGCGATTCGGGCGCCTTCCTCGCGCAGATTGGTCACCTGCCGCATGAGGTCGCTGATGCGCGTGATGCTCTCTTGCAGCTGCTTGCCGTCAAACTCCAAAATGTCGTCGCGCACCAGGTCGTGAACTGAGCCGATGGGCTTGTAGGCAATCGACTGGCTCCAGGCCTTGGCGGCGTTCTGGGTCTCATCCCAGTTCACAGTCGTGCGGCCACGAAATCGACCGTACAGAGCGCACAGGTAGTCCTTCTTGTGGCTCTCATAGTTGGTGACCTTGCGGTACTTTGCCTTCAGTCGCTTGACAATGTCCTCGACGGCGACCCACTCGCTGTTGGCAGCGTCCTTGAGGAAGTCGCCAAGAGTCAGCGCATCCTCGTCGACGATGATGAGCTCCAGGCGTTCCAGCTTGGCCATGCGACGTTCGCCGGAGCCGTCCACGCGGGCAGCAGCGGCGACCACAGCAGTGAAAGGCCTTGCCGAGCCCTCGTTCGGGCCCGGGCGGAACACCGCGGCCACGTAGCCATGAGCGCCGTCAGGGCGCGAGAACATGGCGTACTCGGCGCCGCAGACAAACGACTCGAGTGTTCGTTTGGACTTGCCGCGCCGTTGGCCGGCCTGCACCTCTTCCTGGCCAGGGTTGTAGGCGACGATGCCCTGGTAGGCCGCAGTCATGATCGTTTGCAGACCGTCCAGCATCGTGGACTTACCGGAACCCGTGGGGCCGGTCAGCACGGTCATGTTGCTGAATTCGTAGTCACCTGGCGGCAACTGCCCCCAGTTCGCAAGGACAAGCTTGTCAAGCTTCATTGGTCGGCCTCCCCGACCGTGGCTTCTTGTTCGATGACGCCGTCCGCGTCGAGCGCAGCAGCCAGCGCGTCGTTGCTCACGATGCCCAGGATGGTCGGCCGGATGGCCAGCAGGGCATCCTCGTCGACGATAGTGAAGCCTGCGGCGTAGCGCAGCAGACGGTGGCGCTTGAGCTCTGCCAGGAGTGCCATCTTGTCGGTGGAGCCGACGGGCAACGAGCGCTTGAGCTGGGTCTGCATGGTCGCTGCCAGCTCCTCGAAACTGATGAGCGCCTCGCCCTGGGACTGGATGTCGCCGTTGTTGAGCTTGTTCTGGTACAGAAAGCGCAGCGCCAGCGCGGTCGCCACGAAGTCGGGCGAGACACGGGCGCGCAGGGAGGGCACAGATTCCAGGGTGTCTTGCGGAAGACCGTCGACCACCGCGCCTGGCGCGTAGAGCCGGTAGAACTGGTTCGTCGAATCGTGGTGCAGCAGGAAACCTGCGACCTCGAAGTAGTCCTCGAGGAGGGCTTCGACGCGCCGGGCGTCGTCGTAAAGCAGCTGTTCCGTGCGGTCTTCGTCGCGCACGATGACCCCGTATGAAAGCAGCCGGATGACGATTTCGCGGAAGCGGTCGGTCTTGATGTTGGCGACGGCAAGCTGGTCGCGCACAGCGGCTGAGATACTCATTTTTTCAGGTCGATTTCGTAGTCGTTTCCGCTGTAGACCGTGTTGTCCATGCGGGTGGTCAGCTTGCGAACAGTGAGATCGCTGCCGGCGGCGCCGCGCGCGGCTTCGACGGCTTGCATCGCACGCAGGACATCCCGCGCACTTTCAGCGGGCAGCGCTGAAAGGCGGATGGGGTGACGGAACAGGCGCAGGTCGGAGCGCAGCTTCTCGGCAACCATCTCGTTTGGAATCGAAAACACTTCCGATTCGGCGCGCGCCATCGCCGCTGCCAGACGCTCTTCACGAGTTGCCCGCGGCCGAATGGTCACCGTCACCGCCTTGCGACGTTGTGTGGCGGAGCGCAGCTTGAAGCTAGACGGATCCAAGACACGAACTTCGGCAGTGGCCAGTTGTTCCCCAATTCGCGCCAGCAGCGCGTCCTGGTCAGTCTTGGACGACTCGGCCAGCTTCTGGATGGCCGCGAGGTACGAGTGCCGCGTCTGGCCGGAACGCAGCATCATCGATTGCAGCGCCAGGCCTGTGAGGCGCTTGAGGTAGCTCTCCATC
>JAUYAJ010000600.1 GCA_030693565.1 Rubrivivax sp. | reverse complement strand
CGATGCGGCCGGCGTCCTTGGTGGCCTGGCGCTGGCTGTCGTTGAAGTAGGCCGGCACCGTGATCACGGCCTCGGTGACTTCTTCGCCGAGGTAGTCCTCGGCGGTCTTCTTCATCTTGCGCAGCACTTCGGCGCTGATCTGCGGCGGCGCCAGCTTCTTGCCGCGCACCTCGACCCAGGCGTCGCCGTTGTCGGCGGCGGCGATCGTGTAGGGCATCAGCTCGATGTCCTTTTGCACTTCCTTTTCGGTGAACTTGCGGCCGATCAGCCGCTTGACCGCATACAGCGTGTTGCGCGGGTTGGTCACTGCCTGGCGCTTGGCGGCGGCGCCGACCAGCACTTCACCGTCTTCCTGGTAGGCGACGATCGACGGCGTGGTGCGTGCACCTTCGCTGTTCTCGATCACCTTGGGGGTGTTGCCTTCCATGACCGACACGCACGAATTCGTGGTGCCAAGGTCGATACCGATGATTTTTCCCATGTCCGATGCTCCTGAAAGGCTGTGATCTGTTGTTCTTGATTTGTGGTTAACGGGCCGGTTTTCAAGGCCGCCGGCCGGTTGCCAGCGCTATTTGGGTGCGGCCACCGTCACCAGCGCCGGGCGCAGCACGCGGTCGGCGATCAGGTAGCCTTTTTGCAGCACGGCGACCACGGTGTTGGCTTCCTGGTCCGCCGGCACGACGCTGATGGCCTGGTGGGCGTGGGGGTCGAACTTGGTGCCCGCCGGGGGGCTGATCGGCAGCACCTTGTTGCGCTCGAGCGTTTGCGTCAGCTGGCGCAGCGTGGCGTGCACGCCTTCGAGCATTTGCTCGGGGGTGGCGTCGGCGATGGCGATGGCCGCTTCCAGGCTGTCCTTCACCGGCAGCAGGCTCTCGGCGAAGCCCTCGATGGCGAACTTGCGCGCCTTGCTGACTTCTTCGTCGGCGCGCCGGCGTGTGTTTTCGGCCTCGGCCTTGGCGCGCAGGTAGGCGTCCGACACTTCGGCGTGGCGGGCCTTCAACTCGGCCAGCTGGATTTCGATCGGCTGCGCGCTGGCGTCGTCGGCGCTCTGCGGGGGCGCCGCGGCAGGTGTGTTGTCCTGCGGGGGTGTCTGCTGAGTCATGGCTTTGAAAGTGAGGGGGGCTGTGAAGACATGGGGCCGTTGCCCTCACTTGCAAGAGGGCTTCGACAAGATTCTGGCCGCGTGGCGGCCTGACCTCAGCCAGGGTCGTCGGCGCTGGCGCTCCAGCGCTGCCAGTCGGCCAGGTCGCGGCGGTCGCGCTTGGTCGGCCGGCCCTGGGTGAGCGCGTCGGCCGGCTCAACGCCTTGGCGGCGGCGCTCGGCAGCGGCGGCGCGCGCGGCCAGGCTGCCCGCGGTTTCTTCGTACAGCGCCTGCGCCACCGGAGCCGGGCCGCGCACAGCGCTGAGCCCGCGGATGACGAAGACGCGCTGCAGTGCCGCCTGGCGCCAGGTCACCTGGTCGCCGACCTTCAGCTCGCGCGAAGACTTGGCGGCCTGGTCGTTGACGAGCACGCGGCCGCGCGCCACTTCGTCGGCGGCCAGCGCACGGGTCTTGAACAGCCGCGCCGCCCAGAGCCACTTGTCCAGGCGCACGCGGTCGGTTGTGGGTTTCGGATCCATCAGCCGCGATTGTCGGCGATCGGCAGCCGCACACTGGCGTCCAGACCCACCGTCACGCCATCGCGCTGGCGGTTGTCGAGCGCGATCTGGCCGCCCAGCGAGAGCACGATCTCACGGCAGATTGCCAGCCCCAGCCCCGAGCCACCGTGCGGGTTACCGTCGGCCGCGCCAGTGCTGAAAGGCTGGAAAAAGCGCTGGCGCAGTTCACCGGCGATGCCGGGCCCGCTGTCGGCGATGCTCAGCACGGCGCTGTTGCCGTCGGCGCTCGGTCTGAGGCTCAGGCTCACGCTCAGGTGAGACCCCGCTGGCGACTGCTTGATCGCGTTGTGCAGCAGGTTGCGCGTCAGCTCGCGCAGCGCCCATTCGTGGCCGCGCACCGGCGCGCTCTGGGTGCTGATTTCGAAGTCGAGCTCGGCGTCGGCGATCAGTGCCGAGACGTCGAGCGCCACCGCGCGCACGATGGCATCCCAGGCCGAGACCGGCGCGTCGCCTTGCTGGCGCAACTGCTCGACGCGCGCCAGCGCCAGCATCTGGTTGGCCAGTTCGGTGGCGCGCTCGACGGTGACGGTCATCTCCTGCAGCGCCAGCGCCGGCTCGACGTCGCCGCGGCGCGCCGACTGCAGCTGCGTCTTCAGCACCGCCAGCGGCGTGCGCAACTGGTGCGAGGCGTCGCGCACGAAGCGCTTCTGGTGTTCGAGCAGGTGCGCCAGCCGCGCCATGACGTGGTTGGTG
>JAUYAJ010000583.1 GCA_030693565.1 Rubrivivax sp. | reverse complement strand
TCGCGCGCCTGGGCGGCGGCATCTTCACCAAGGGCGCCGACGTCGGCGCCGACCTGGTGGGCAAGGTCGAAGCCGGCATCCCGGAAGACGACCCGCGCAACCCGGCGGTGATCGCCGACAACGACGGAGACAACGTCGGCGACTGCGCCGGCATGGCCGCCGACCTGTACGAGACCTACGCCGAGACACTGATCGCGACGATGGCGCTGGGCACGCTGCTGGTGGCCGCTGCGGGCATCGGCATGGCGGTGATCTACCCGCTGCTGCTCGGCGGCGTGTCGATCATCGCGTCGATCATCGGCTGCTACTTCGTCAAAGCCTCGCCCGGCATGAGAAACGTGATGCCGGCGCTGTACAAGGGCCTGGCGGTGGCCGGCGTGCTGTCGCTGATCGCCTTCTACTTCGTGACCACGGCGATGTTCCCGAAAGGCCTGACGCTGGCCAGTGGCAGCACCATTTCGGCGCTGGCGCTGTGGGGCGCTTGCGCCGTCGGCCTGGCGCTGACCGCGGTGCTGGTCTGGGTCACCGAGTACTACACCGGCACGCAGTACAAGCCGGTGCAGCACATCGCCGAAGCGTCGACCACCGGGCATGGCACCAACATCATCGCCGGCCTGGGCGTGTCGATGCGCTCCACCGCCTGGCCAGTGCTGTTCGTCTGCGCCGCCATCCTGGCTTCCTACCAGCTCGGAGGCCTCTACGCCATCGCGGTGGCTGCCACCGCCATGCTGAGCATGGCCGGCATCGTGGTCGCATTGGACGCCTACGGCCCGATCACCGACAACGCTGGCGGCATCGCCGAGATGTCGGACCTGCCGGCCAGCGTGCGCGATGTCACCGACCCGCTGGACGCGGTGGGCAACACCACCAAGGCAGTGACCAAGGGTTATGCCATCGGTTCGGCCGGCCTGGCTGCACTGGTGCTGTTCGCCGACTACACGCACTCGCTCGAAGCGCTGGGCATGAGCGTGCAGTTCAGCCTCAGTGACCCCAAGGTCATCGTCGGCTTGTTCATCGGCGGCCTCATCCCCTACCTCTTCGGTGCCATGGCGATGGAAGCCGTCGGCCGCGCCGCCGGCTCGGTGGTGGTCGAGGTGCGGCGCCAGTTCAAGGATGGCCAGATCATGGCCGGCCAGCGCAAGCCCGACTACAGCGCTGCGGTCGACATGCTGACCACGGCAGCGATCAAGGAAATGATCGTGCCTTCGTTGCTGCCCGTGGTGGTGCCGGTGCTGGTCGGTCTGCTGCTCGGCCCGGCTGCGCTCGGCGGCCTGCTGATGGGCACCATCGTCACCGGCTTGTTCGTCGCCATCTCCATGTGCACCGGCGGCGGTGCCTGGGACAACGCCAAGAAGTACATCGAAGACGGCCACCACGGCGGCAAAGGCAGCGAGGCCCACAAGGCCGCGGTGACCGGCGACACCGTTGGCGATCCGTACAAGGACACGGCGGGCCCGGCGATCAACCCGCTGATCAAGATCATCAACATCGTCGCCTTGCTGATCGTGCCCTTGCTGCCGATGTCGGCAGCGACGTCAACCGTCAGCCACCCGGCGCCGGCGGCGATGACGGCGCCTGCAGCAATGATGCCTGCGGCCGTGATGCCAGCGGCCATGCCAGCAGCCGCCGACGCGGCGCCGCCGGCGGCCTCCAGGTAAGCAGTTCGCCCCTACCGACAGCGGCCCGCAGACGCGGGCCGCTTTTTTTCGCCCCTGCCAGCTGTGGCACAGTGGCACGCCCGCCCGATCGAGAACCCCCCGCCATGCCTCTTCTTGCCCCCCGCTGCGGCGCCGCGTCCCTGTCATGGCGCTGAAGGCGACCATCTTCAAGGCGGCGCTGCAGATCGCCGACATGGACCGCAATCGTTACGCCGACCACGCGTTGACGGTGGCCCGACATCCATCCGAAAACGACGAACGCCTGATGGTGCGGCTGCTGGCCTTCGCGCTCAACGTGCCGGCCGACGACCATGGCGGCGCGCTGCAGTTCACGCGCGGCTTGTCGGACGCCGACGAACCCGCGCTGTGGCAGCTCGACCTGACCGGGCGGCTGATGCACTGGATCGAGGTCGGCCAGCCCGACGAGCGCCGGATCGCCAAGGCCTGCGGCCGCGCCGACCGCGTCACCGTCTACGCCTTCAGCAGTTCGGCGCCAATCTGGTGGGCCGGCATCGAAGCCAAGGTCGGCAAGCTGCGCAACCTCGAGGTCTGGCAGCTGCCGGCCGAGCAGACCCAGGCGCTGGCGACACTGGCCGAGCGCTCGATGCAGCTGCAGGTGACGGTGCAGGAAGGCCAGATCTGGATGGGTCATGCCGAGCACACGCTCGAGATCGACCCCAAGGCCTTCAAACGCGCAGCCTGAACGGCAGGCGCAAATGCACAGGCCCATCGACCGACGACGATTCAACCTGGCGCTGCTGGCCGGCGCCTTCAGCGGGCCCAGCGCCATGGCACAGACTCACACCGAAGACCCCTACCTCTGGCTCGAAGCCGTTCATGGCGAGAAAGCCATGGCCTGGGTGCGCGAGCGCAACGCCGCCACCGAAGCCGTGCTGCACGCCGACCCCGGCTTTGGCGCGCTGCAAACCAGCCTGCGCGCCGTGCTCGATTCGCGCGAGCAGATTCCCTACGTGGTCCGGCGCGGCGACGCCCTCTACAACTTCTGGCGCGACGACCGCAACCCGCGTGGCCTGTGGCGGCGCACCTCGCTGGCCGAGTACCGCAAGCTGCAGCCGGCCTGGGACACCGTGCTCGACATCGACGCCCTGGGCAAGGCCGAGGGCGAAAACTGGGTCTGGGCCGGCGCCACCGCCTTCGGCCCGGACTATCAGCGCTGCTTGCTCGCGTTGTCGCGCGGCGGCGCCGACGCGACCGTGGTGCGCGAGTTCGATCTTGTTGCCAAGCAGTTCGTCGGCGGCGGCTTCAGCCTGCCCGAGGCCAAGACCCGGGTCGACTGGATCGACATCGACCACCTCTATGTGGCCAGCGACTTCGGCCCCGGCTCGCTGACCGATTCGGGCTACCCGCGGATCATCAAGCGCTGGCGCCGCGGCACGCCGCTGAGCGCGGCGACGACGGTGTTCGAAGGCCAGGTCAGCGACGTCAGCGTCAGCGTATCGGTCGACCGCACGCCGGGCTTCGAGCGCACCGTGTTCGGCCGCGCCACCGACTTCTACAACGCGCTCGAATTCCTGCAGGCTGGCGAGCAGCAGCTGGCGCTGCCCAAGCCCAGCGATGCCAGCCTGAGCTTCTGGCGCGAGCATGTGCTGATCGAGTTGCGCAGCGACTGGGTCCAGGGCGGGCAGACCTGGCCGCGTGGCGCGCTGCTCGTCGGCAAGGCCGCAGACTTCATGGCCGGCAAGGCGGTGCTGCAAGCGCTGTTCCTGCCGACGGCGGCGCGCTCACTGGCGGGATTCACCGCCACGCGCTCCACGCTGGTGCT
>JAUYAJ010000580.1 GCA_030693565.1 Rubrivivax sp. | reverse complement strand
GGCGCGCAAGGCGCGCGGCGCCGCGATGCCGCCGAACTACAAGACCGAGCCGCTGATGTATCAAGGCGGCTCCGACGCCTTCATCGGCCCCACCGAAGCGATGCGCCTGCCCAGCGAAGCTTTCGACATCGACTACGAAGCCGAGGTCGCGGTGGTGGTCGACGACGTGCCGATGGGCACGACGGCCGACCAGGCCGGCCGCCACATCAAGCTGGGGATGCTGCTCAACGACTACACGCTGCGCGCGCTGACGCGCAGCGAGCTGCCCAAAGGTTTCGGCTTTCTGCAGGCCAAGCCGACGAGCGCGTTTTCGCCGGTCGCGGTGACGCCGGCCGAACTGGGCGCGGCCTGGGACGGCCGCCGGCTCGCGCTGCCGCTGCTGTCGGCGGTGAACGGCCGGCGCATGGGCCAGCCCAATGCCGGGCGCGACATGTTCTTCGACTACCCGCAGCTGATCGCCCATGCGGCGCGCACCCGCGACCTGGGCGCAGGCACCATCATCGGCGCCGGCACGGTGTCGAACCAGGACGACGAAGCGGGTTTTGGCTGCATTGCCGAAGCGCGCATCCACGAGGAACTGGCCGGCGGCACGGCAACGACCCCGTTCTTCCGTTTCGGCGACCGCGTGCGCATCGAGATGCTCGACGCCGAAGGCCGGACCATCTTCGGCGCCATCGACCAGACCATCGTCGCCGCTTGAACCCCGCCCTGGAGAAGACCCCCATGCTGTGCAAGAAACTGCACCACGCCGCTTTCCGCTGCAAAGACGCGCGCCAGACGGTGATGTTCTATACCGAGGTGCTGGGGCTGAAGTTCTCGCACGCGATGGGCGAGGACCATGTGCCGTCCACCGGCGCCTACAGCCCGCACATCCACATCTTCTTCGAGATGGAGGACGGCAGCTCGATCGCCTTCTTCGAATGCCCGCGCGACCCCGGTGACATGAAGGACCTGGCGTCGCCCGACTGGATCCAGCACTTCGCTTTCGAAGTCGACAGCGTGGCCACCGTGCTGCAGGCGAAAACCGCGCTGCAGGCGCGTGGGCTGGACGTGGTCGGCCCGACCAACCACGACGACTTCATCACCTCGATCTACTTCTTCGACCCCTCCGGCCACCGCCTTGAACTGACGGCGCGCACCTGCGGCGCCGAGCGGCTCCAGGGCTTCGAAGCCGAGGCCTGGAGCGTTCTCGAGCTGTGGGACAAGACGCACGACTGGTCGCAGCGCAGCGCGCTGTTCGGGTCCAGCAGCGGCTACGCCCGCGGCTGACGCAACACCCATCAATCCAAGGAGACTTTCCCATGCTGCAACGTGCCAGAACCCTGGTCGCCATTGCCGCGCTGCTCACCAGCGCCGCGGTCGCCGCGTTCCCCGACAAGCCGATCACGCTGGTGCAGGGTTTCGCCGCCGGCGGCAACGCCGACACCATCGCCCGCATCGTCGCCGAGGCGCTGGGCAAGCAGCTCGGCCAGCCGGTGCTGGTGGACGCGCGCAGCGGCGCCGGCGGCAACATCGCTTCCGGCCAGGTGGCGAAAGCGGCGGCCGACGGCTACACGCTGATCCTGCTGACCGGCGGCCACGCGGTGTCGGCAGCCATGCACCGCAAGCTGGCTTTCGACCCGATCGAGGACTTCGAATGGCTGTCGCTGGTGAGCAAGTTCCCGTTCGTCATCGCCAGCCGCGCTGACGGCCCCATCACCAGCCTGGCCGAGCTGCTGGCGATGGCGCGCAAGGCGCCGGGCACGGTTTCCTACAGCTCGGTCGGCATCGGCTCGACCCAGCACCTGAGCGGCGAACTGCTGCAGTCTGCCGCCGGCATCCGGCTGCTGCACATTCCTTACCGCGGTGGCGCGGCGCCGCTGCAAGACGTGCTTGGCGGGCGTGTCGACGTGATGTTCGATTCGGTCACCGTGACGCGTGCGCAGGCCGAAGCCGGCCGGCTGCGTCCGCTCGCCGTGACCTCGGCCGCGCGCATCCCGCAGCTGCCGGCGGTGCCGCCAGTGGCAGACACCATCCCGCGCTTCGAAGTGATGTCCTGGACCGGCATCGCCGCCCCCAAGGGCTTGCCCGAGCCGCTGGCCCAGCAGCTGCGCAGCGCCATCGTGCGTGTGCTGGCCGACCCGGCCGTGGTGCGCCAGCTCGACGCCACCGGCGGCGTGCCCAGCCCGTCGGCCAGCGGCGCCGAGATGAAGGCTTTCGTGCGCGGCCAAGTCGAGCAGTGGAAGAAGGTGGTCGTCGACGCCGGCATCACGCCGCAATGAAAGCCAGTGCCATGAACGCCTTCATCAGCAGCCAGACCGAGGGCGCGGTGACGACGATCACGCTGGCCCGCAGCGCCGACCACAACCGGCTCAGCAATGCGATGGCGGGCGCCTTGTCGGCCGCGCTCGACGCCGCCGCTGCCAGCCGCGTCATCGTGCTGCGCGCCGATGGCGCCGACTTCTGCCTCGGCCGCGACATGCAGCCGCCGGCGCCGGGCTCGGCGGTCAGCGCCCAGGACGTGTTGCGCGACGACGCCGCGCCGATGATCGCGATGTACGCCGCTTTCGCGCGCTGCCGCCAGCCGCTGGTGGCGCGTGTGCAAGGCCGCGCCTGGGGCATCGGCGCGGTGCTCGCCGCGGTCTGCGACGTCACCTTGGCCACCAGCGACGCCAGCTTTCGCCTGCGCGAACTCGAACGCGGCATCCCGCCTTGCGTGGCGATGGCGCCGCTGCTCGACCGCATGCCGACCAAGGCGCTGGGCTACCTGGTGTTTGCCGCCGCCGAGCTCGACGCCGCCGGCGCCCAGGCCGCCGGGCTGGTGAGCCGCTGCATCGCGCCGGACGCGCTCGACGCCGAACTGCAGCAGCTGCTGATCCAGCTGCTGAGCTACCCCGACGACGCCTTGCGCGCCGTCAAGCAATACCTGGTCAGCGCGCCGCGCAACCAAGCCGAGCCAGCCTTGCTGTACGGCGCCAGCTTGCTGGCCAACGTGCTGGCGTCGCGCTGAAGCCCGCATCACCACGAAGGAGACTGCCATGACCGCATCGACCCTGAAGACCATGTCACGCCGGCTGCTCGCCGTGCTGGCCATCGCCGTCGGCGCCAGCGCCGCGGCCCAGGGCAGCTACCCGGACAAGCCGCTGCGCATCGTCGTCGGCTTTCCGCCCGGCACCACCGGCGACGTGCTCGCGCGCGCGCTCGGCCCCAAGCTGTCCGAAGGCCTGGGCCAGCCGGTGGTGATCGAAAACCGCCCCGGTGCCGGCAGCAGCCTGGCGGCCGAGGCGGTGGCGCGTTCCAAGCCCGACGGCTACACGCTGCTGCTGAGCACCACCGCCAACGTCATCAACCCCGCGCTCTACCCGGGGCTGAGCTTCGACTTCGCGCGCGACCTGGTGCCGGTGGCTTTGCTGGCCGAAGCGCCGGCGCTGCTCGTTGCCCACCCCTCGCTGGCGGCGCGCACGCCGGCCGAACTGGTGGCGCTGGCGCGTGGCAAGGCCGGCGTGGCGGCTTATGCGTCGTCGGGCAACGGCACGCTGACACATTTGTACGGCGAGCTCTTCAACCAGACCACCGGCACCCAGCTCGACCACATCCCTTACAAAGGCAGCTCGCAGGCGCTGACCGACCTGCTCGCCGGGCGCGTGGCGCTGCTGTTCACGCCGGCGTCTACCGTGCTGCCGCATGTGAAGGCCGGCACGCTGAAGGCGTTGGGCACGATAGGCCGCCAGCGCCTGGGCGCGCTGCCCGAGCTGCCGACTTTCGCCGAAGCCGGCATTGCCGGTTTCGACGCTGCACTGTGGTTCGGCCTCAACGCCCCGGCCGGTACGCCGCAATCCGTCATCGACCGGCTGCACCAGGAACTGGCCAAGGCGCTGGCGCAGCCGGAGATCAAGGCCGTGCTGGCGGCGCAAAGCATCGAAGTCCAGCTGACCCCGGCAGCACCGTTCGCTGCGCTGATCGCCAAAGACGGCGCCCGCTGGGCGACACTGGTGCGCAGCGCCGGCATCAAGGTGCAGTGATCACATGGCAGGAGCAGCGATGACGACAAGACACCACAGCATCGGCCACGGCGCGCACAAGGTGCTGGTGCTGCACGGCTGGTTCGGCGACCACGGCGTCTGGGCGCCGACTTTCGCGCTGCTCGACGGCGAGCGCTTCGAGTACGTCTTCATGGACTACCGCGGCTACGGTGCCTCGCGCACCGTGCCTGGCGCGTACACGATGGATGAGATCGCGGCCGACGCACTGGCTCTGGCCGACCAGCTGGGCTGGCAGCGCTTCTCTGTGGTCGGCCACTCGATGGGCGGCATGGCGGCG
>JAUYAJ010000570.1 GCA_030693565.1 Rubrivivax sp. | reverse complement strand
CGTCGCCGGCCAGGCTGTGCCCGCCGCGACCGGCGCCGTCGCGCTGCCCGCGGGGCTTTGCTGGGCCAGCGTGACGCACGACGAGGCCATCATGATCAGCGTCGGCTCGACCGTCGCCCCGGGCGAGGCCCCGAAGCTGAGCTTCCAAGTCGACCCCAAGCACAACGCCGCGTCCGGAAAGGCCGCTTTCGAGTGGGGCCGGACGATGTGGAAGAACATGCTGGGCTGACCGGCCCGGAGGCCCGGCGCTCAGCCCGCGCTGCGGTCGCCCAGCGCGCGCAGGTCCAGCGCTTCGAGCATCGCGGCAGTCTCGCGTGTGAGCCGCGTCGCTGGCCGCGCCAGCGGCGTGGCCAGCACCAGCTTGTTGCGGATCGCCGGCGGCCCGATCGCCGTGCATTGCAGGGTCTGGCCGATGGCACCGCGCGCCAGCGCGCCTTCGGGCAGCACGGTATAGGCCACGCCCTGGGCGACGAGGGCGAGCACGGTCTGCACCGCGCCGACCTCGGCCACCACCTGCAGTTCGATGCCACGCGGCCGCAGTGCCGCGTCGAGCAGGCTGCGGATCGCGTTCGGCGCGCTCGGCAACACCATCGGATAGCCCGCCAGCGCCGCCAGGCCGACACGCGCCGGAAGCGGCGGCGCGCTGATCGGCGCCACCAGCAGCAGCGATTCGCGCAGCAAGGTCTTGTAGGCCAGCTGCGGCGACGGCGGCGGGTCGAAAAGCAGCGCCAGGTCGAGCCGACCGGCCAGCAGCCACTCGCGCAGATGAAGACTCAGGCCTTCGAGCACGGTGATCACGGCGCGCGGGAAACGCTGGCGAAAGCGCTGCACCAGCACCGCGCTGACGCCCAGTGCAACGCGCGGCGCCAGGCCGATGGTCAGGCGCCCGCCGGGGCTGGCCTGCAGCTCGCGCAATTCCTCGCGCGCACGCCGGGCGCTGTCGAGCATGGTGTGGGCGTGGACCAGCAGCGCCTGCCCGGCGTCGGTGGGCACGGCGCCGCGCCCGTTGCGCACCAGCAGGCGCGCGCCCAGGTCGGCTTCGAGCAGGCCGATCTGCCGGCTCAGCGTCGGCTGCGCCAGGTTCAGCGCCACCGCGGCGCGGCTGAAGCTGCCGGCCTCGGCGACGGCGACAAAGTAACCCAGTTGGCGCAAGTCCATAGCCGATCAGCATAACTGCTAGAGCCAAGCTGGCGTTTCGCCGCAGCGGCCAGTTGCCGAGAATCGCCGCCATGCCCATCACCCTGCCCGCCGGCGCCACCAACGCCCATTGCCATGTCTTCGGCCCGCGCGGCCGTTTCCCGTATGCGCCGGATGCGCCGTTCACGCCCGCGGTCGACGCCCCGAAGGAAGACCTGCTGGCGCTGAACGACCGCCTGGGCTTGACGCGCTGCGTGGTCGTGCAGTCGACCTGCCACGGTTTCGACAACCGCGCCACCGCCGACGCCGTCGCAGCGCGGCCGGGCCAGTACCGCGGCATCGCGCTGCTGCCCACCGACGTCGCCGACGCTGAACTCAAGCGCCTGGACGACGCCGGATTCCGCGGCGTGCGTTTCAACTACAGCGCCCATCTGGGCGAGCAGACGCCGGTGGCCGACGTGCTGGCGCTGGCGGCGCGGCTGGCGCCGCTGGGCTGGCACTTGCAGTTGCACGGTGCGCCGGCGATGCTGGACCAACTGGGCCCGGCGCTGCGGCGCTCGCCAGTGCCGGTGGTGATCGACCACATCGGCCGCATCGACGCCGGGCTCGGGATCGACCAGCCCGCCTTCGCCACGCTGCGCAAGCTGCTCGACGACCCACGCTTCTGGGTCAAGGTCAGCGGCATCGACCGCATCACGCGCCTTGGCCCGCCTTATGCCGACGCGCTGCCTTTCGCAGCCCGCCTGGTGGCCGAGTTCCCTGAACGTGTGCTCTGGGGCAACGACTGGCCGCACCCCAACCACGCCGGCCCGCTGCCGCACGAAGAAGATCTGGTCGCCGCCATCGCCGTGATGGCGCCCGAGGCCGCAGCGCGCCAGCGCCTGCTGGTCGACAACCCGCAAGCGCTCTATCGCTTCGACACCCCATGAGATTCCAGAACAAAGTCGCCATCGTCACCGGCGCCGGCTGTGTCGGCGCCGGCTGGGGCAATGGCCGTGCCATCGCGGTGCGGCTGGCCGAGGAAGGTGCGCAGGTGCTGGCGGTCGACCGCGACCCGGCCCGCTTGGCCGACACCTTGCAACTGGCCGGCGCGGCGGCAGCCCGCATCCGCAGCCATGCCTGCGACGTCACCGACAGCGCCGCGGTGGCGGCGATGGTGGCGGCCTGCATCGCCGCTTTCGGCCGCATCGACATCCTCGTCAACAACGTCGGCGGCTCAGCCCCTGGAGGGCCGGTCGAGATGGCCGAGGCGGTCTGGGACAGCCAGATCGAGGTCAACCTCAAGAGCGTGTTCCTGGGCTGCAAACATGTGCTGCCGGCGATGCTGGCGCAGCGCGCCGGCGCCATCGTCAACATCGCCTCCACCTCCGGCCAGCGCTGGACCGGCAGCGCCCAGGTTGCCTACGCCGCGGCCAAGGCCGGGCTGATCCAGCTGTCGCGCGTGGTTGCCGTCCAGCACGCGGCGATGGGCGTGCGTGTCAACACCGTCGTGCCCGGCCAGCTGCACACGCCGATGGTCGAAGCCCGGCTCGCCGGCCAGCGCGCCGGCGGCGACGTCGAGGCTTTGCTCGCCCAGCGCCAAAAGCGCATTCCGCTGGGCTTCATGGGCGACGGCCGCGACACCGCCAGTGCCGTGCTTTTTCTGGCCAGTGACGAAGCGCGCTTCATCACCGGCACCGAGATCGTGGTCGACGGCGGCATGACCGCACGCTGCGACTGACCCCCATTCACCGGAGAAACCATGTTCCATCGCCGCACACTCATCGCCGCCGCGCTCTGCCTGGGCCTCAGCGCCGGCGCATTCGCGCAAACCAAGACGCTGCGCATCGTCGTTTCCTTCCCGCCCGGCGGGCCGGTCGACTTCGTTGCCCGCGCGCTCGGCGAGCAGCTCGGCAAGGAACTCGGCCAGACCGTGATCGTCGAGAACAAGGCCGGCGCCAATGGCGCCATCGGCGCCGGCGAGGTGATGCGCGCGCCGGCCGACGGCAGCACGCTGTGGATCACCAGCGTCGGCGCAGCGGCCGTCAACCCGTCGCTGTACGAGAAGCTGCCCTACGACATGCAGCGCGACTTCGTGCCGGTGTCGCTGGTGGTCAACAACGAAGAGCTGCTCGTCGTGCACCCGAACGACCCGGCCAAGGACGCCGCCGAATTCATCGCCGCGGCGAAGAAACGCAAAGACGCCACCGCGATGGCTTCGTCGGGCATCGGCAGCATCCCGCACCTGGCGATCGAGCAGTTCGCCGACGCCACCGGCGCGGCGCTGCTGCACGTGCCTTACAAAGGCGCGGCACCGGCCATCACCGACGTCATGGGGGGCCAGGTCGCCGGCTTCTTCGGCGACGTGCCAGGGCTGATCGGCCATGTGCGCGGCGGCAAGCTCAAAGCCATCGGCATCGCTTCCAGCAAACGCCACCCGGCACTGCCCGACGTGAAGACACTGGCCGAGCAAGGCATCGCTGGCGTCGACACCAACAACTGGTACGCCTTGTTCGCACCGGCGAAGACGCCGGCCGCCACCGTGGCCGAAATCAACGCCGCGGTGCGCCGTGCGCTGGCCACGCCGGCCTTGCGCGAGCGACTGCTGAACAGCGGCACCGAGCCGGCGCCGTCGACGCCGCAGGAGCTGGCCGCGCTGCTCAAGCGCGACAC
>JAUYAJ010000565.1 GCA_030693565.1 Rubrivivax sp. | reverse complement strand
GGTGCTGGCCGGCCTGGCGATCTGGCAGGCGCCGGCGCCGCCGAGCGCCGCCGCCCGCGCGGCGGCCCAGGCGCCGGCCGGCTACGCCCAGGTGCGCGCCATCGTCGACCAGCGCTGCGTGCTCTGCCACAACGCCGCCCTGGCGCAGAAGAACGTCGCCCTGCACACGCCGGCGCTGCTCAAGCAGCATGCCCAGGCGGTGGCCTTGCAGACCGCGGTGCTCAAGCTGATGCCGCTGAACAACGCGACCCAGATCACCGACGCCGAGCGCGCGCTGGTCCAGCGCTGGTACGAGGCAGGCGCGCCGACTGACTGAGCGCCAGCGAAGCGGGGAGAAAACCCCCATCGGCCGCCATCGACGGCAGGTTCACAATGATTGCCCAAGGTGCGCCGCCCTGCTACGACCGCTGGCGCGCCGCCCAACCGAGGAGGCCCGAATGAATGGTTTGATGATGCAGCAGCCGCTGCTGATCTCGTCGCTGATCGTGCACGCCGAGCGCCATCATCCGGACCGCGAGATCGTCTCGCGCCGTGTCGAGGGTGACATCCACCGCACCAACTACGTCGAACTGGCGGCGCGTGCGCGCCGCCTGGCCAAGGCGTTGGCGGCGCTGGGCGTTGCGCCCGCCGACCGCGTCGCCACGCTGGCCTGGAACGGCTACCGCCACATGGAGCTGTACTACGCGGTGTCGGGCTCCGGGGCCATCCTGCACACGCTGAACCCGCGCCTGCACCCCGATCAGCTGAGCTACATCGCCGACCACGCCGAAGACCAGGTGCTGTTCTTCGACATGACCTTCCTGCCGCTGGTGCAGGCGGTGGCGGCGCGGCTAAAGACCGTCAAACACTTCGTCGCGATGACCGACCGCGCGCACATGCCGGCCGCCGACGCCACCGGCGCGATCCCGAACCTGCTGTGCTACGAAGACCTGATCGAAGCCCAGGACGACCACTTCGTCTGGCCCAGCTTCGACGAGAACACCGCCAGTTCGCTGTGCTACACCTCGGGCACCACCGGCAACCCCAAGGGCGTGCTCTACAGCCATCGCTCGACGGTGCTGCACACGATGGCCGCGGCGCTGCCCGACTGTCTGGGCGCCAGCGCCACCGACACGATCCTGCCGGTGGTGCCGATGTTCCACGTCAACGCCTGGGGCATCGTCTACCTGGCGCCGATGACCGGCGCCAAGCTCGTGCTGCCCGGCCCGGGGCTGGACGGCAAGTCGCTCTACGCGCTGTTCGAAAGTGAAGGTGTCACGATCTCTGCCGGCGTGCCCACCGTCTGGCAAGGGCTGCTGGGTTACGTGGAGGAGAACGGCCTGAAGTTCAGCACCATGCGGCGCAGCGCGATCGGCGGCTCGGCCTGCCCGCCGTCGATGATCAGCAAGTTCCTCAACGACTATGGCGTGCGCGTGATCCACGCCTGGGGCATGACCGAGATGAGCCCGATCGGCACCGCCGCCGCGTTCAAGAGCAAGCACCTGACGCAGACGCCAGCGCAGCGCCTGTCGATCATGTCCACCCAGGGCCGCGCCGTCTACGGCGTGGACATGCGCATCGTCGGCGCCGACGGCCAGGAATTGCCCTGGGACGGCAAGGAGGCGGGCGACGTGCATGTGCGCGGGCCCTGGATCCTGGGCAGCTACTTCAAGAACGAAGGCGGCGACCCGCTGGTCAAGGACGCCGCCGGCCAGGCCTGGTTCCCGACCGGCGACGTCGCCAAGTTCGACGCCGACGGCTACATGATGATCACCGACCGCAGCAAGGACGTCATCAAGTCCGGCGGCGAATGGATCGGCTCGATCGATCTCGAGAACATCGCCATGGCGCACCCGGCGGTGGCGATGGCCGCTTGCATTGCCGTCGCCCACCCGAAGTGGGACGAGCGGCCGCTGCTGGTGGTGGTGAAGAAGCCCGGCGTCGACCTCAGGCGCGACGAGTTGCTGGCCTTCTACGAGGGCAAGATCGCCAAGTGGTGGACCCCTGACGACGTCGTCTTCGTCGACGCCATCCCGCTCGGCGCCACCGGCAAGATGCAGAAGATCAAGCTGCGCGAGCAGCTCAAGGACTACAAGCTGCCGACGGCGTGAACGACGCCCGCAGCCTCGTCGTCCCGGGCTTCCAGGACTTTGCCACCGCCAGCCGGGCGGCGCTGGCGCTGCTGCACCGACGGCTGGGCTTCGGGCTGTGGATGGTCACGCGCACCGAGGGCACCGACTGGATCGTGCTGCAGGCCGAGGACCATGGCTACGGCGTCGACGCCGGCGCGGTGTTCAACTGGGCCGACAGCTTTTGCTCGTTGATGGTGCAGGGCCGCGGGCCGCGCATCGTGCCCGACTCCCAGCGCGTGCCCGCTTATGCCGCGGCGCCGATCGGCCGCCAGGTGCCGATCAAGGCCTACATCGGCGTGCCGCTGAGCGGCCGCGATGGTCAGTTCTTCGGCACCTTGTGCGCGATCGATCCGGCGCCGCAGCCCGAGACCATCGTCGACGACCTGGAACTGGTGGAACTGGTGGCAGCGCTGTTGAGCACCATCCTGGCGGCCGAACTCGGCGCCGCCCAGCGCGACCGCGATCTCGAGCTCGCCGGGCTGGAAGCGCAAACCGACGCCCTCACCGGTTTGCTCAACCGCCGCGCCTGGGACCGCATGCTGGCCAGCGAGGAGGAACGCTGCAGCCGACTCGGCCACCCCGCGTCGGTGCTGGTGATCGACCTCGATGGCCTGAAAGCCGTCAACGACAGCGCCGGCCATGCGGCCGGCGATGGTTTGATCGTGCGCGCCGCCCAAGCCCTGCGTGAAGCCGCGCGCGGCATCGACGTCGTCGCCCGCCTGGGTGGCGACGAGTTCGGCATCCTCGCCATCGAATGCGACGAAGGCGGCGCCAAGGCCTTGCTGGTGCGCGTGCGCGAGGCGCTGGCGGCGCGCCAGGTCGGCGCGTCGGTTGGCGCTGCCGTGCGCCTGCCCGCGCTATCGATGATGGCCGCATGGCAGGCCGCCGACCAGCAGATGTACGAACACAAGCGCGCCCACCAGCGCCCGAACGGCAACGCCGCGCCATGAGCGACGCCTTCGACGGCGCGCGCCAGCATTTCGTCGACGGCCTGGGCTGCTTCGAAGCCGGCCGATGGGCGGCGGCCGAGACCGAGTTCCGCGCCTCGCTGGCACTGCTGCCGGGCCGCGCGTCGACCCTGGCCAACCTCGGCGCCACCCTGGTGCGCCT
>JAUYAJ010000563.1 GCA_030693565.1 Rubrivivax sp. | reverse complement strand
AACCAATATTCTTCCTTGAACGAGTCCGCGGTAATCCAAGATTTCCACAAGGTTGAATCAAAGCCTGAGTCAAACACCTTTTCCTCGTGCGCGACCCTTCGCCATCAGCGAGCGCGACTCGGCGACCTCGGGCCGGATCTGGCCGGCCAACCCGACCTGGCAGAACTTCGACATCGTCTTCAACCAGAAGCATTTCTACCTCGCGCACTTCTGGCAGCAGATGGCCAACTCGGTGCTGATTGCGACGGCGGTCGGCGCGATCACGTTGTTTGTCGCCACGTCGGCGGCCTTTGCCATCAGCCGGCTCAAGCTGGCGGGCGGGCGCTGGGTGATGAACCTGGCGCTGTTCACCTACTTCATCCCGGCTGCGTTCCTGGCCGTGCCCATGTACAAGACCATGGGCAACTACGGACTGCTCAACAACCAGTGGTCGCTGATCCTGGCGATGGTGACGATCGCTTCGCCGTATTGCATCTGGGTCCTCAAGCAGGCCAGCGACAAGCTGCCCTGGGAACTCGACGAAGCCGCGCGCATGGACGGCGCCACGCCGTTGCAGCTGTTCCGCCTGGTCTACCTGCCGCTGATGGTGCCTTCGCTGGTGGCGGTGGGCACTTATGCGCTGCTGCTGGCCTGGAACGAATACCTCTACGCCTTCCTGCTGCTGTCACGCGACACCAACGTGACGCTGGCAGTGGCGCTGGGCCACTTCCTGTCGGCCGACGATTCGCCCTGGGAATTGCTGATGGCCACCGGCCTGATCTACGCGCTGCCACCGGCGGCGATCTATTACGCCTTCAAGCGCTACATGGTGGGCGGCCTGACGGCCGGCGCCGTCAAGAGTTGAGAGAGAGAGTTCATGGCCAGCGTTTCCTTCCGCAACATCGAAAAGTCCTACGGCGCCGTCAAGGTCATTCACGGCATCGGCTTCGACATCGCCGACGGCGAGTTCGTCGTCCTCGTCGGCCCGTCGGGCTGCGGCAAGAGCACGCTGCTGCGCATGCTGGCCGGGCTGGAAGACATCACCGGCGGCGAGATCCTGGTCGACGACAAGGTCGTCAACGACCTCGAAAGCAAGGACCGCGACATCGCGATGGTGTTCCAGAGCTATGCGCTCTACCCGCACATGACGGTGGGCGAGAACATGGCCTTCAGCCTGAAGCTGCGCCGCGCCGACGCCGCCTTGACCGCCGAGCGCGTGGCCAACGCCGCCCGCATCCTGAACCTGGACAAGTTGCTCGAGCGCTACCCGAAAGAGCTTTCCGGCGGCCAGCGCCAGCGCGTGGCCATGGGCCGCGCCATCGTGCGCGATCCCAAGGTCTTCCTCTTCGACGAGCCGCTCTCCAACCTGGACGCCAAGCTGCGCGTGGCGATGCGCGCCGAGATCAAGGCGCTGCACCAGCGCCTGAAGACGACCACCGTCTACGTCACGCACGACCAGATCGAGGCGATGACGATGGCCGACCGCATCGTCGTGATGCACGACGGGCTGATCGAGCAGATCGGCACCCCGCTCGAACTCTATGACCGGCCGCAGAACCTGTTCGTTGCCCAGTTCATCGGCTCGCCGGCGATGAACGTCTTCGAAGGCACGGTGCGCGCGGGTGCGGTCGAGGCGCTGGGCGCGCGCTGGCCGCTGGCCGTGGCCGGCGCCGCCGACGGCGCGCAGGTGCACTACGGCATCCGCCCGGGTGACCTGCAACTCGCCGGGGCCGGCATTCCCGCCACCGTGGTCGTGGTCGAGCCCACCGGTGCCGAAACCGAACTGCTGCTGCAGGTCGGCGATGCGCAGTTGACGCTGGTGCTGCACGGCCGCACCGACGCCCGCCCCGACGACACCGTGCACCTGGCACTGGCGGCCGACAAAGCCCATGTGTTCGACAGCCGCAGCGGCCAGCGGCTCGACTGAGCAACCGTGTGAACCCGCCTTGCATCGTCGTCATGGGGGTCAGCGGTTGCGGCAAGAGCACGATCGGTCGCCGGCTGGCCGACGCCGTGGGCGTGCACTACATCGAGGGTGATGCCTTGCACTCGCCGCGCAACATCGGCTTGATGGCTGCGGGTGTGCCGCTCACCGACGCCGACCGCCATGG
This sequence comes from Rubrivivax sp., assembly GCA_030693565.1. Lineage (GTDB taxonomy): Bacteria > Pseudomonadota > Gammaproteobacteria > Burkholderiales > Burkholderiaceae_C > Rubrivivax. Next base: position 3,675 of record JAUYAJ010000563.1, on the reverse strand, counting down.
CTGGCTGCAGGAAGTGGCGGGGCAGCTCAACAACCCGACCGCCCATGCCCAAGGTGTGGTGGTGGCGTGTTCCGCGCTCAAGCGTGCCTACCGCGACCTGCTGCGCGCCGGTGTGCCCGCGCTGCGCTTCGTTCACCTGCACGGCGCTCCCGCGCTGCTGGCTCAGCGCCTGGCTGCGCGCGCCGGCCACTTCATGCCGGCCGCGCTGCTGCAAAGCCAGCTCGACACGCTGGAGCTGCCCGGCGCCGACGAGAACGCCATCGTCGTGGGCATCGACCAACCGGTGGACGCCATTGTCGATGCCGTCCGCCAACACCTCTGAGAACCGATGATCGACGCCACCACGTTTCGCCTTGACGGCCGCCTGGCCTTGATCACCGGCTCGTCGGCCGGCATCGGGCTGGCGCTGGCGCGCGCCCTGGCCCAGGCCGGCGCGGGTGTGGTGCTGAACGGCCGCGACGGCACCCGGCTGCAGCAAGCCGCAGCCTTGTTGCAAGGCGAAGGGCTGACGGTGCACAGCCGCGCTTTCGATGTCCTCGACGCCGCAGCGGTCGAGGCCGCGGTGGCCTCGATCGAGGCCGAGATCGGCGCCATCGAGGTGCTGGTCAACAACGCCGGCATCCAGCGCCGGGCGCCGTTTCACGAATTCGCCGCCGACGACTGGCAGGCGGTGATGCGCACCAACGTCGACAGCATGTTCATCGTCGGCCAGGCGGTGGCGCGGCGCATGGTGGCGCGCCAGCGCGGCCGCATCATCAACATCTGCTCGGTGCAAAGCGAACTGGGCCGGCCCGGCATCGCGCCTTATGCAGCCAGCAAAGGCGCGGTGAAGATGCTGACCAAAGGCATGGCCATCGACCTCGGCCCGCATGGCATCAACGTCAACGGCCTCGGCCCGGGCTATTTCAAGACCGCGCTGACCGAGAAGCTGGTCGCCGACGAGGCCTTCAGCCACTGGCTGGTGCAGCACACGCCGAGCCGGCGCTGGGGCGATGTCGAGGACCTGGCCGGCGCGGCGGTGTTCCTGGCCAGCGATGCCTCGCGCTTTGTCAACGGCCATATCCTCTACGTTGACGGTGGCATCACCGCCACGCTCTGAGGATGGCCATGACCGACTTCCAGAAAATCACTTTGTTCACCGACGACGACGGCCGCGCGCGCTTTCGCAGCGAAACCATCGCGCTGGGCGAAGGCAAGCCGCAGGCGCGGCTGTCGCACTGGTTGCCCGCCGCCGGCCTGCAGCTGCGCCACAGCCCGGTCGGCTTTCGCAGCGAGTTCCATTGCACCGAAGTGCCGCAGTGGGTGTTCATCCTCGCCGGGCAGATGGAGATCGGCCTGCAGGACGGCAGCTCGCGCGTGTTTGGCCCCGGCGATCACTTCTACTCGGCCGACACGCTGCCGGCCGGCGCCACCTTCGACCCCACGCTGCACGGCCACTGGAGCCGCCAACTCGGTCCTGACGCGCTGCAGACGGTGTTCGTGCGAGGCTGAGGATGCCGATCAAGAACATGCACGGCAACACGCTCGACCTGCTGGGCGAGGCGATCGTTGCCGGGCGCTACCCGCAAGGCCTGTCGATCCCGCCCGAGCCCACGCTGTGCGAGGAACTCGGCGTCAGCCGCACGGTGATCCGCGAAGCTGTCAAAGGCTTGATCGCCAAGGGCTTGCTGATCACCGGCCCCAAGCTCGGCACGCGCGTGCTGCCCGAAGAGCAGTGGAACTGGTTCGACCCTGACGTCGTCGCCTGGCAGTCCAAGTGCGGGTTGACGCGCGAGTACTTGCGCGACTTGCAGGAACTGCGCCGCGTCGTCGAGCCCGCTGCGGTGCGGCTGGCGGCCGAACGCGCGACCGCGACCGACCTCGCCGAGATCGAAGCCGCCTACGCCGGCATGAAGGACGCCATCGAGAACGGTGGCGACTACGTCAAGTACGACTTGCGCTTCCACCAGGGCTTGCTGCGCGCCTGCCACAACCGCATGGTGGTGCAGATGAGCAAGGCGCTGGGCGCGCTGCTGCGCACCAGCTTCGAGATCTCGACCTCGCGCCCCGACGGTCCGGCGCAGTCGCTGCCGCTGCACCGCGCCGTGCTCGACGCCGTCATCGCCCGCGCGCCAGCGCGTGCCGAACAAGCCATCCTGGTGCTCATCGACGCCGCGCGCGAAGACATCGAACAAGTGCTGGTGTCGCGCCGCAAGCTGCCGTCGCTGGCGGCGCCGGCGCTGCAGCTCAAGGCGCCCAAGCTGCCCAGGGTGCCGGGTTGACGGCCGGCCACGCCATCGCCGACGTCCGCGCCCGCCTGTTCCAGGTGCCGCTGGCCGAGGTGCTGAGTGACGCCAAACATGGCGACCACACCCATTTCGAACTGGTGACCGCCACCGTGACCCTGGCCGACGGCCGCCAGGGCACCGGCTACACCTACACCGGCGGCAAAGGCGGCCAGGCCATCCGCGCCATGCTCACCCACGACCTGACGCCGGCCGTGCTGGGGCGCGACGCCAGCGCCGTCGAAGACCTGCACGACCTGTGTCAGTGGCATGTGCATTACGTCGGCCGCGGCGGCGTGGCCTCGTTCGCGATCTCGGCGCTGGACATCGCGCTGTGGGACTTGCGCGGCCGCGAATCCGGCCAGCCGCTGTGGCAGATGGCGGGCGGCGCCGGGCGCAGTTGTCGCGCCTACTTCGGCGGCATCGACCTGATGTTCCCGCGCGACCGGCTGCTGGCCAATGTTGCCGGCTACCGGGCGGCGGGGCTGGATGCGGTGAAGATCAAGGTCGGCCGGCCGCGGCTCGTCGACGACGTGGCGCGGGTTGCCGCGGTGCGCGAGCTGATCGGCCCCGACGCGCCGCTGATGGTGGACGCGAACTACGGCATGGCGGTCGAGCAGGCCATCGAAGCCGCCAGGCGCTTCGCGCCGCATCGCATCCACTGGTTCGAAGAACCGGTGATCCCGGAAGACCTGGCCGGATATGCGCGCATCGCCCAGGCCACCGGCATGCCGCTGGCGATGGGCGAGAACCTGCACACGCTGCACGAGTTCGAAGCCGCGCTGGCGTCGGCGCAGCTGTCCTTCATCCAGCCCGACGCGTCGAACTGCGGCGGCATCACCGGCTGGCTGCGCGTGGCCGCGCTGGCGCGGCGCCATGGCTTGCCGGTGTGCTCGCACGGCATGCAGGAATTGCACGTCGGCTTGATGGCCGGCCAGCTGGACGCCGGCTGGCTTGAGGTGCACAGCTTCCCGATCGACACCTACACACAGCGGCCTTTGCAGATTGCCGACGGCCTGGCCTGGGCCGGCGACGCGCCCGGCATCGGCGTCGAGTTCGACTGGGCGCGGCTGGCGCCCCACGAAGTGACTTAGCGACACATTCAGACCACGGAGACCCGAGATGAAGATCCTGATCACCGGCGGCGCCGGTTTCGTCGGCAGCCGCCTGGCACGCACGCTGCTGGACCAAGGCAGCCTGGCCGGCCGCAAGATCCAGACCCTGGTGCTGGCCGACCAGGCGCCGGCGCGCGCCGAACTGCTGGCCGACGCCCGCGTGCAGTCGCGTGTCGGCGCTCTGCTCGACCACTGCCAGGCGCTGCGCGACGAAGACTTCGACGGCGTCTTCCACCTGGCCTCGGCGGTGTCGGGCGAATGCGAGGCCGACTTCGATCTCGGCCTGCGTTCCAACC
>JAUYAJ010000556.1 GCA_030693565.1 Rubrivivax sp. | reverse complement strand
GCGCACGCCGAGTTCGCCATTCATCAGCCGGACCAGGCGCTGGGTGATCGACAAGCCGATGCCTATGCCCTCGGCCTGGTGGCGGTGGCGCTCCAGGCGCGAGAAAGGCTCGAACAGCTGCGCCAGTTCGTCCGCCGCCAGGCCGGGCCCGCTGTCCTGCACCTCGATACGGATGCGCTGTGCGGGCAGCTCGCGCGTGCGCAGGCGAACGCTGCCGCCGGCGCGGTTGTACTTGACGGCGTTGCTCAGCAGGTTGATCAGGCATTGTTTGAGCCGCAGCGGGTCTGCCAGCACGCGCAGCCGGGGATCAAGGTCGTGGCGGACTTCGATGCCGCGCTCGCGCGCGCTCGCGGCGATCATCGCGACCGCCTGCACCACCAGATCGGCCACCGGCACCGGCAGCGCCGCGACGCGCAGGTTGCCCAGGTCGATGCGGGCGATGTCGAGCACCTCGTCGACGAGTTCGAGCAGATGCCGGCCGGCCTGCAGGATCTCGCGCACGCTGTCGCTCTGCTCGGCGCCGAGGTCCTGACGCAGCAGCAGCACTTGCGAGAAGCCGAGGATCGCGTTCAGCGGCGTGCGCAGCTCGTGGCTCATGCGCGACATGAACTCGGCGTTCGCCAGGTTGGCGCGCCGAGCTTCGTCGAGCGCGGCTTCGACTTCGCGCCGGCGCTCGACTTCCGCGCTGCGGTCGCCGAAGACATTGACCAGGTGGGTGGCCTGGCCGGCGGCGTCGAGCAGCGCCGTCAACGTATTGCGCAGCGGCACCTCGCTGCCGTCCGGGCGCACGAAGTCGAAGTCGATGCGCGCCGGCCAGCCGCTGCTCGCCTGCGCGACTGCATTGGCGAACAAGGGCTGCACGGCGGCGGGCAGGACCTGCAGGCGGTCGGTGCCGATGACGGCCTCGGCGGCGCAGCCCAGGATCGCGGCGCCGGCGGGATTGAGGTAGGTGAAGCGCCGCGTTGAGGCATCGCACAGTGCAATGCCTTCGCTCGCGGCCTCAACCGCCTGTCGGAACAGCGCCAGCTGCGCCTGGGCATCCTTGCGTGCCGTGATGTCCTGGACGACGCCGAACATGTGCCGGGGCGCGCCGTCCGGGCCGCGGGCGACGTCGCCGCGTTCGAGCAGCCAGCGCATGCGGCCGTCGGGCCAGACGCAGCGGTGCTCGTATTCGTAGCCGGTGCCCAGGCGCACGCATTCATCGACGGCGGCGATCAGCCCGGCACGGTCCTCCGGGTGGACCGCGGCAAGGAAGTTCTCGTAGGTCGTCGCGAGCTCGCCATCGGCATGGCCGAACAGCGGTGCGACGCCCTCGGACCAGTGCAGTTCGTTCGAATCCAGGTCGAGGTCCCAGGCGCCGAAGCCGGCACAGCCCAGACTGCGCCGGTAGCGTTCCTCGGCGAGCTCGGCGCGTTCCTGCAGCCGCTTGCCGGCCGTGACGTCGGTGCGGATCGAGACGTAGCGGCAAGGCATGCCGGCGTCGTCGAGCTCGGGCACGATCGTCGCAGCGGTCCAATAGAGATCGCCCGACTTGCGGCGGTTGCGGATCTCGCCGCGCCAGACCTTGCCGCCGGCCACGCAGCGCCACATGTCGTTGAAGAATGCATTTTCGTGGTGGCCCGAGTTCAGCAAGCGGTGGGTCCTGCCGATCAGCTCCTCGGGGGCGTAGCCGCTGAGCTCGCAGAACCTGCGGTTGACATGGACGATGCAGCCATCGGCATCGGTCACGCTGACGGCGGCATGCAGGTCCAGACCGGCCAGCAACACCGCGGCCAGCGACTCCGGGGCAAGGCTGGGCTTCATGTCGATCGGGCTCCTGCGGCTGGAGGTTCTGCGGAGCGGCGCCGGGCCGCGCCGCCCGTGTCAGCCGGCTGTGTAGACACCGACGGCCTCGGCCAGCCGGCCGGCCTGGAGGTTCAACGAAGCCGCAGCCGCGGCGCTCTGCTCGACCAGCGCGGCATTCTGCTGCGTCGTGTCGTCCAGTGCAGTCACCGCCTGGTGCACCTGGGCCACGCCGCCGGCCTGTTCGGCCGACACCGTCGTGATCTCGGCCACCAGGATCGAGACGCGCTCGACCTGGGCGACGATCTGCGCCATCGTGCGGCCGGCCTGCTGCACATGCTGGCCGCCGGAGGCGATCTGGCCCACCGAGTCGGCGATCAAGGTCTTGATTTCCTTGGCGGCGCCGGCCGAGCGCTGGGCCAGCGCCCGCACCTCGCTGGCGACGACGGCGAAGCCGCGCCCTTGTTCGCCGGCGCGTGCCGCTTCGACGGCGGCGTTCAGCGCCAGGATGTTGGTCTGGAAAGCGATGCCGTCGATGACGCCGACGATGTCGGCGATGCGCTGGCTGGACGCGCTGATCTGGTCCATCTGCCGGACGACATCGCCCATCGCGCTGCCGCCACGCTGCGCCACCACCGAAGCGTCGGCGGCAAGCTCGCTGGCCTGCTGCGCCGACGCCGAGTTCTGGCGGATCGTCTGTGTCAGCTCTTCCATCGACGCCGCCGTCTGTTCGAGATTGGCGGCGGTCTGCTCGGTGCGCGCGCTGAGGTCCTGGCTGCCGGCGGCGATCTCCCGGCTCGCGACCTCGACGCCGCCGACCTGGGCGGCCACGTCGTCGACCAGCGCGCGCAGGTTCAGCCCGGCCTGCGACACCGAACGCATCAGCAGGCCGACCTCGTCGACGCGGTCCATGTGCAGGGGTTCGACCGCCTGTCCGCTGGCCACCGCAGTGGCCTGGGCCTGCACGGCGCGGATCGGCGCCACCGCCTGCCGGTGGATGAACAGCGAGCCCAGCGCGACCCCGACGGCGCTGGCGGCGGCGAAAGCCGCGGCCTGGGCCGGTGCGAGCGCGAAGAACAGCGTCGGTGCC
>JAUYAJ010000549.1 GCA_030693565.1 Rubrivivax sp. | reverse complement strand
CTGCGCCAGCGGCTGCTGCGCCTGAAGGCCCAGGCCGGCCGGACCTGGATTGATGGCGGCTTGCGCCTGAGTTTGCTGGCCGACATTCAGCTCGCGCCGCTCGACGCCGGCCTGTTGCTGGAAGGTGTGGCGGCGCCGGATGGCGACGAGCTCGCCAGCTGGCTGGCCGCGGCACGCGATGCCCGCCGCCAGCAGCACCTGGCGCGCTTGTTGGCGCTTTTGCAGCAGGCCGAGGCCGACCGCCAGCTCGACGACGCCTTGGTGCTGGCGGCGCAATGGGTGGCGCTGGCACCGACGGCCGAGGCACCGCGCCATGCGCTGGCTCGCCTGCATTACCAGAACCACGATCGCGCCCGTGCACTGGCCGTGCTCGACGACATGGCACGCATGCTGGCGCGCGATCAGGTGGCCAGTCCGAGCGCGGCCAGCACCGAGTTGCGCCGAATCGTCGCCAGCGCCGCCCCCGCCGTCACGGTGACGCCGCCGCCCCCCTTGGCGGTGGCGCTGCTGCGGCCGCCGCGAGTGGTCGGCAGGGACGCGGAATTGGCGCAACTGCGCCGCACGGTGGCCGAGCGCGGTGCGCTGCTGCTCTGGGGTGAAGCCGGCATGGGCAAGTCGCGCCTGCTGGCCGAGGCCTTGGCCCAGCAGCCGCGTGCGCTGGCCATCAAGGCCCAGGCCGGCGACGCCGGCGTGCCCTACGCCACGCTGGCACGGCTGTTGCGCAGGTTGATGCAGCCTGCTGGCCGCGCCCCGGATGGCGCCAGTGGGCAGGCGTTGGCACGTTTGCTGCCCGAGCTGGGCAGTGGCTGCGCCGCCATTGCGTTGCCCGGCGAAGGCGCCCGGCTGCTGCTGCTGGAGTCGGTGCAAGCGCTGCTGGCGCGCGCTGGCCTGGACACACTGGCGGTCGACGACCTGCAATTCGCCGACGCCGCCAGCCTGGAGTTGCTGCATTCGTTGATCGGGTCCGAAAACCCGCTGGCGATCGCCTGGCTGCTGGCGCAGCGCCCTGGCGAAGGCGGGCCGGCCGCACAAGCGCTGCACGACGGCCTGGTCGAGGCCGGGCGCCTGCAGCCGCTGGTGCTGGCGCCGCTCGATCGTGATCAGGTCGCCGATCTGGTGCACAGCCTGGGCTTGCCCGGGCTCGACGCCACCGCGCTGGCGCCGCGCCTGCACCGCCACACCGGCGGCAATCCGCTGTTCGTGCTGGAAACGCTCAAACAGATGCAGGCGGCCGATGCGGCCAGCAGCCGGCTGCCGGCGTCGGCCACCGTCGGCGCCTTGATCGAGCGCCGGCTGCGCGCCCTTGACGGCGAGACCTTGGCGCTGGCGCGGCTGGCTGCCATCGCCGGCCCGGACTTCAGCCCCGCGCTGGCCGAACAAGTCACCGGCCGACCGGCGCTGGCGCTGGCCGACGCCTGGGCAGCGCTGGAGGCGGCCCAGGTCTTGCGCGACAACGCCTTTGCCCATGACCTCGTGCTCGAAGCGACGCTGCGCGGCATTCCGCAGCCGATCGCCCAGCATCTGCACGCCGCCGTGGCCCGGCATCTGCAGCACGCTGGCGCCGAACCGGCACGGCTGGCCGCCCATTGGCTGGCGGCGCGCGACGAGACGGCCGCCTTGCCCTGGCTGCTCAAAGCCGCTGAAGCGGCGCGAGCGGGATTGCGGCCGCGCGAGCAGTCCGAGTTCCTGCGCCGCGCCGCCGCGCTGCCGCCGTCGCTGTTCGCCGCCGGCGAGCGCTTCGAGCTCTTGATGCGGCTGCAGGAGGCGGAATCCGAAAGCGCCGGCCCGGCCGATGCGCTCAGGCGGCTGCTCGAAGCTGAGGCCGCCGCCAGCCAGGCGCCGCAGCGCGCGCGCGTGCTGGCCCGCCGCGCCAGTCTGCTGGCCGAAGTCGGCGACTACGGCCAGGCGGTCAGCGCCGGCGAGCAAGCGCTGAGCCTGGCCATCGCCTGGGGCGACACCGCCTTGCTGGCCGAGAGCCTAGCCACCGCGGCCAGCGCACGCGCCATCGGCGGCCAGCCCCAGCAAGCCGAGGACTTGATGGCGCGGCACTGGTCACTCGTCGAAGGCATGGTGCCGCCGTCGGTCAAGCTGCACGCCGACCGCGCCGTCGTGCTCGACCGCCTGGGCCGGCCGCTGCAGGCCCGACACTTTCACTTGAAAGCGCTCGAGTTCGCCGAGCAACAAGGCCGCAGCGCCGAAGTCATCACCTTGCTGGTGAACCTGGCGCCGAGCCTGATCTACAGCGGCGAAATCGCCGCCGCCGACGCCGCCTTGCAGCGCGCTGAGGCGCGCCACGCCAGCCATCAAGACCTGGCGCCGGCGGCGCACTTCGCCACCTTGCAGCGCGCCGGTTGCCTGCGTGACCTCGGGCGCTACCGGCTGGCGCTGTCGGCCTTCGAGACCGGTCTGCAGGCCGCCAGCGACCAGTCAGCGCTGATGTTCCAGTGGAACCTGGTGCAGCGCGCCTCGCTGTGGCTGGCGCTGGGGCAGTGGACGCGTGTGCAGCAGGACCTGGCAGCGGTGGCGCCTGAGGGCCTGCCTGGCTGGGCGCGCTCGGGCTTGCTGTTTGTCCGCGCCCGCGTGGCGCAGGCTCGCGCGCAGCCGGCGCTCGACTTGTACGACGCCGCCGATCACGCCTTGCCGGCGGGCAGCGAGCCGTTTCTGCGCCTGCAGATTCGCCTGCTGCGCTGCGCGGCGCTGGCGGCGGCTGACGCCAGCACCGCGGCGGCGGCGCTGGCCGAGATCGACGCGCTGCTGACGGCCGCACGCGGGCATGGTTTTGCCGGGCTGGTGCAGCTGGGCCATTGGGTTGGCGCCCGCGTCGCCGCAGCTGCGGGTCGGTCCGATCTCGCCAGTGCCCATGCCCTGGCTTGCGAAGCCTGCCCGGCTGGCGTGACCCCACGCATCGCCAGCGCAGCGGTCTGGTGGCACGGCTTGTGGACGGTCTGGGCGGCGCTGGGTGACAGCGACCGCGCCGACGCCGCGCGCGCCGAAGGCGTGGCCTGGATCCATCGCACGCTGCAGCGTGAGTTGGCGCCCGAGTTTCACGCCGGCTTTCGCCACGACGTCCTCGCCCACCGCGCCTTGCTGCTGGGCTGAGCGGCGGCGGCGCGGGCCGCGGGTCAGGCGCCAGCCAGCGCGACGATCTGCGCCGCCGGCAGCGCGCCCGACTGACGCTGCGTCTCGCGCCCGCCTTGCAGGCGCACCAGCGTGGGGATGCTGCGGATGGCGAAGCGCTGCGACAGCCCGGGGTTGTCGTCGCTGTTCACCTTGACCAGCACGGCGCGGCCCTTGAGCGTGCGGCCGGCCTGCTCGAACGCCGGCGCCATCGAGCGGCAAGGGCCGCACCAGGGGGCCCAGAAGTCGACCAGCACCGGCAATGCGCTGGCGCCGACGAAGGCGTCGAAGTCGGCGTCACCGAGCTCGATCGGCCGGCCGTCGAGCAGCGGCTGGCCGCAGCGGCCACAAACGGGATCGTCACCCAGGCGCTCACCGGGGACGCGGTTGGTGGCGCCGCAATGCGGGCAGGGCAGGTGCAGTCGCGGTGTGTCCATGGTCGCCATCTGGGTGCGCCCGGGGGTATTTCAAGCCAGCCGCTGCGCCAGCGCGTCGCCAACATGCTGCATGAAGGCGCGCACCCGCGCCGTTTGCCGCAGGTCGGGGTGGGTCAGCATCCAGACCGGCACCGACAATTCCGGGATCGGCTCGGACACCGCCACCAGGTCGGGGTGCTGGGCTTCCATGAAGGTCGGCAGCACGCCAATGCCAACACCGGTGCGCAGCATCGCCGCCACCGCGTTGAAGATGTCGACGCGCACGCGCACCTGGGACTGCGCCAAGTGGGTGCCCATCCAGCGGTCGTAGACGCGGCCGCTGGCGTCGCGCTCGAACGCCACCCAGGGCAGTTCGCGCAGCAGCACCGGCAAGGGCGTCAGCGTCTGCGGCAAGACGGCGGCGCCGCGGCGCGCATAGACCCGGCAATGGGTCATGCCGAGCTGGCGGCCGACCAGGTGTTCGGCGACGTTGAGCGACAGCCGCAGCGCCACGTCGGCCTCGAGCCGGGCCCAGCTCTGCGCGCTGTCGGCATGGCGGCGTGACAAATCGACCAGGAAGGCGTTTTCCACCACCTCGACCTCGATGCCGGGGTAGGCGCAGGCGAAGTCGGCCAGCGGCTGCGGCAGCAGGTGGGCCATGACGACGAAGGCGGTGGTGACGCGCAGCGGTCCGGTCAACTCGCGGTCACGGCCGAACACGCTGCGCTCGATCTCGTCGGCCTGGTCGGCCATGCGCCGCGCCTGCTCGACTACGACAAGGCCGGCCTCGGTGGGCTGGTAGCCCTTGCGCGAGCGCTCGAACAAACGCGCGCCGAGCCGGCTTTCCAGCGCGTCGAGCCGGCGCTGCACCGTGGTGGCGTTGACGCCGAGCTGGCGCGCCGCCGCCGCCACCGAGCCGAGCTGGCCGATCGCCAACGCGTAGCGCAGGTCGCTCCAGTCCATGTCGGCCATGGTGTCCCTCAATTGCTGCAAACATGCAGGTTTCGACTGCATTCTCCTGTCTTGCATGCATCGGCGCAATTTTCTACAGTCAACTCCTTCGCGTTTTCCCGTAGATTCACCGGAGGGTCGAGATGAACACCTTGTGCATGAAACCCGCGCCTGGCGCCCTGCCGTCACCCCGCCCGGCTGCTTGCCAGGCCAAGCCCGCAGCCCCGGCGCTCAGCGACGCACCGCGCCGCGGCTGGCTCGACGCCTTGGCGGA
>JAUYAJ010000538.1 GCA_030693565.1 Rubrivivax sp. | reverse complement strand
TTGGCGATGAGTTCCTGCGTCATCACCAGCTCGTTGCCGGGCAGCCGGTCCAGGCTCAGCAGCAGCCAGCGGCACAGCTGCTGGTCCAGCGAATGGTGGCGGTTGCACACGGCGGTCTGCGCCATCTGCGTGATCAGCGCCTGCGTGTAGCGCAGCAGCAGGTGCATCACCGGCCCGGGGCGTTCGAATTCGTCCTTCACCGCGCGCGACGGTATGCGCCAGCCTTCACCTGCGCTTTGCACCACGGCGCGGCTGGGCGTGGACTCGCCGCCCATGAAGAGGGAAATGCCTACCAGGCCTTCGTTGCCGACCACGGCGATCTCGGCCGAGGCGCCGTCTTCCATCACGTACAGCAGCGAGACGATGGCGGTGGTGGGAAAGTACACGTGGCTGAGCGTGCGGCCCGATTCGTACATCACCTCGCCCAGCGGCATGTCGACCCGTTCAAGCAGCGGCTGCCAGCGCTGCCATTCGGCGTCGGGCAGGGCGGCAAGCAAGTGGTTCTGGCGCGGGCTGGTGGTATCGGGCATGACGCGGGCGGGTGACAGTGGCGCCGCACGAGCGCGCTGGCCGCGGCGGAACCTCAGTTTAGCGTCGTCGGCAACCCGCTGTGTGCGCCAGCGCACAAACCCGCGCTCGAAGCAGGCGCAAACCAGCGGCCACCGATGGCGCGCCTGGCCCATGAGGGACAGGACGCGCACCGTTGCAGACCCAAGCCGCGGCGCCGCCGGCGCCGGCGTTCAACGCCGGCTGTGCATGCCGTTTTCGTCGGACAGCACGATCTCGACGCGGCGGTTCATCTGGCGACCGCCGGCGTTGTCGTTGCCGGCCACCGGACGGGCCTGACCAAAGCCTTGCGCGCTCAGCTGCCCGCCGCTCACGCCCATGCCCAGCAGCGCCGTCATCACCGCCTCGGCGCGGCGACCCGACAGCGCCTGGTTGGTCTGCTCACTGCCGGTGCTGTCGGTATAGCCCTCGATCAGCGCCTTGCGCTGCGGGTACTCCTTCAGGAAGCTGCCCAGGCGCTCGACATTGCGCACGGCGCCCGACTTGAGCTCGGCACGGCCGGTGTCGAACAGCACGTCGCCGATGGTGATCACCATGCCGCGGTCGGTCTGCTTGGCATTGAGTTCGCGCAGCTGCGCTGCCAGCACCTGGTTGCGGCGTTCAGCCTCGCCGGCCTGCTGCTGCATGGCCGCGGCTTGCTGCCTTGACGCTGCGGCTTGCTGTTGTGAAGCCATGGCCTGGCGCTGCGCCGCTTCGGACTGCTGGCGCGAGGCTTCGGCCTGGCGCTGTGACGCGGCAGCGTCCTGGGTCGCGATGGCTGCACTTTGCGCGGCGAGGTCGGCTTCGCGCGTGCGTGCATCCAGGCGCAGCTTGTCGCGCTCGGCGCTGGCCGCGGCGACGGCCGCTTCCGAGGCCTTGCGCCCGGCAGCCTCCTGGGCCAGCGCCGTTTGCTGGCGCGACAGGTAGGCCAGCTGGGTCACCTGGGCCTTGTCCTCGCGCTTGGCGAAGGCGGCATCGGCACGCGCCAGCGCGTCGCCGGCCTGCTTCAGTTCGGCCGGCGCCAGGGTCTGGGTCTGGTTGCTGGCCTGCGCGAGGCCGTAGTCGCTGCGCGCCTGTTCGAGCATGACGTTGGTGGCCGGGATGGAACTGCAGGCCGCCAGGGTGGCGGCGGCCAGCAGCGTGAGGGTGGTGGTGCGAATCGAATTCATGGTGTGGGGTCCTGGTGAGATGAGGGGGTGGGTGGCGCTGCGCCGGTTCAGGGCTTCTTGCGCGCCATCTCTTCGCGCAGTGCGCGGCTGGCTTCGGCCAGCTCGGCGGCCGACTTGGCGGCTTTGGCCGACTCGGCCTTGGCACTGGCCAGCTGCGCGTCGAGCTGGGCCTGCTGCGACAAGGCCAGTGCGCTGTCGTAGTCCTTCGTGTGCATCGCTTTGTGAGCGCGCGCCATCTTGTCGCGTGCCATCGCCATTTCGGCCGGCGCCAGCTCAGCGCCGCCAGCGCCTTCGGCACGCGCTACCGCGGCGGTGGACACGGCCATTTGTGCAGTCGGCGGTGGTGTCGGGGTTGCGCAGGCGGTCAGCGCCGCCAGCGTGGCGCCGAGCGCAATGCCCAGCGTGGTGCGGATGGGGTTCATAGGGGCTCCGTTCGGGGGTGGCTTGGGCAAGTTCGGCAGGCGTGTTTTCACGACACAACCACCCGCCCAGTGAGCGAGCGTGGCGCGGTGCGTGGCGCGTGGTCGGTGCGTTGACGCACATACACAGCAAACGGCGTGACCGCCTACAAGCAGGCGCGGCGGTGGACGATCGGCAAACGCCGGCGCGCTGTCACGATGAAGACCTCTGCGGGGCCTGGCCCTGCTTCATCGATCGCAAGCCGCCATGTCCCCACGCCTCGACCTGACTCAGGGCACGGCTGGCTCACCCACTGAATGAGGATTGCCATGTACGCTCGAACGGATCTGCCGCCGCTGCGCAGCCCCTTCTCCGCCACCTTGGCGATGTCGGTGGCAGGCGCCTTGCTGCTGGCCTTCGGCCTCGTCGTCGACCAGGGCATTCAACAGGCAACGCTGCGCCACATCGAGGCCGACGCACAGGCCGAAGCGGTCTGGCGCTGCGCGGTGTCCAAGGGCAACAGCGCGCGCATCGACTGCGAAGAATCCTTCCGGATGGAACGCGTCGCCAGCCGCACCCGCCTGCCTTGAAGCGCGCTGCGCCGGTGGCCCCGCGCAGACGCTGCGCGGCGTTGGTGGCTGTCCGCGCTGACGCAAGCCCGCGCCAGCGCTGAGCCCGCTGGCGGCCATTGCCGCCGCACAATGCAGGCCCGACCTGCGTTGTGATCGATGCTCACCGATCCCTCCACCCTGCGCCCGCTGTGGCCCCTGGCTGCGGCGGCGGCGCTGCTGCCGCTGCTGGCGACAGTCGTCGCCTACGGGCTGTCGGTGCAACTCGGCCTGGTGCCGGGCTGCAACCCCTTCGTCGACGGCTGCGTGTCGATCAGCCGGGCGGCGCGCCACGACCTGCCCAACATCGTGTTCCGCGCCCTGATGCTGCCGGCGGCAGTGCTGCAAGCGCTGTGCTGGATGCTGATGCCCGGCTGGCTGCGGTCGCTGCAGCGGGCGCCGGCGCGCTGGCAACGCAGTCTGCCGTGGCTGGGACTGATTGCCTGCATCAGTCTCGTGCTCTATGTCAGTTTTCTCGGCACCGAAGGCGCCGGCTACCGGCTGCTGCGCCGCTACGGTACGGCTTTGTACTTCGGCTTCAGCTGCATCGGCATGCTCATCGTCAGCGGTGCGCTGCAGCCGCTGGCAGCGGCCGGCAGTGCATTGCGCCGGGCTGGCAATGCCTTGCTGGCGCTGTGCGCCGCGCTGCCGCTGCTCGGCCTGGCCCATGTGCTGCTGCCGCTGGCCTGGGGCGGCGCGGCGGCCAAGGACCGGGTCGAGAACATCACCGAGTGGTGGGGTGCAGCGATCTTCACCGTCTTCTTCGCTGTGCTGGCCTGGGCCTGGCGGCAGACCGGGTTTGCGGCCCGGCTGGGCAGCGGGCCGCCGCGCGGCGGCTAGCCGCGCTGGCGCCGCCCGCGGTCCAGTCGATGGGACCGCCTTCGGCTCGACGGACTTTCGGGTCCTGACGCAGGGCTTGAGTTCACCGGCAGGCGTCGCGCTGGCGCCGCAGCCGCGCGCTCGGCGGCGAAATTGCTTCTGCCTGGGCCGCGCCGCGGCCAGAATCGGCGCAGCTCCCGCCATGACCGTCGCCGACCCACCCCTCGCCGATGCCGCGCTGCTGCTGCACGGCGTGCGCGTGGTCGACTTGTCGCGCCTGGTGTCGGGCAATCTGCTGACCCATGTGCTGGCCGACCTGGGCGCCACCGTCATCAAGGTCGAGCCACCGGGTGAGGGTGACGCCTTGCGGGCCTGGCAGCGCGACGGCGTCAGCACCCACTGGCTGGCCTACAGCCGCAACAAGGACAGCGTGGCGCTCGACCTGCGCCAGGCCGAGGACATGGCGCAACTGCACCGGCTGCTGGCCGACGCCGACGTGCTGGTGGAGAACTTCCGCCCCGGCACGCTCGAACGCATGGGACTGGCGAAGGCGGCGCTGCAGCAGATCAACCCGCGGCTGGTGGTGGTGCGCATCTCGGGCTGGGGTCAGACCGGGCCGTTCGCCGGCAAAGGCGGTTTCGGCTCGCTGATCGAGGCGATGAGCGGCTTTGCAGCGATGAACGGCTTTGCCGACCGCCCGCCGGTGCTGCCGCCGTTTGCGATGGCCGACTCGGTGGCCGGCCTGTACGGCGCCACGCTGGCGCTGGCCGCCTTGCACAAGCAGCGCGGCGCCGCGGCGCCACAGGTGCAGGAGATCGACCTCTCGCTGTTCGAGCCCTTGTTCTCGGTGCTCGGCCCGCAGGCCGCCGAATACACGCTGACCGGCCAGGTGACGGCGCGCGCGGGCAGCCGCTCGCCGACCCACGCGCCGCGCAACGTCTACCGCACCCGCGACGACCGCTGGGTGGCGCTGTCGGCTGGCATGGCGGGCACGCTGACGCGTCTGTTCGACGGCATCGGCCACCCGGAAGGCTTGAGCGACCCGCGCTTCGCCAGCCACGAAGCGAGGCTGCTACACATCGACACCCTCGACGAACTGGTGCAAGGCCACATCGCCCGGCTGACGCTGGACGAGGCGCTGGCTTTCTTCGCCGCCCGCGACATCACCGCCGGTGCGGTCTGCGACATTGCCGACCTGATGGACCACCCTTACGTGCTGGCGCGCGAACTGCTGGTCGAGCAGACCGCGCCCGATGGCCGCCGGGTGCCGGTGCACGCCGCGCCCTACAAGATCAACGGCCAGCGGCCACCGGTCCGCCGCCAGGCGCCAGCGCTGGGCGAGGACGACGCGCGCTGGCTGCAACCCCGCTCCGAGCCCTGACCATGACCAATGACCTGCGCCTGCGCTCGCTGCTCTTCGTGCCCGCCGCCAACGACAAGCTGCTCGGCAGCGCGCTGGGCAAGCCCTGCGACGCCGTCATCCTCGACCTGGAAGACGGCACCCACCCGAGCCAGCGCGAGGCCGCGCGCAGCGGCCTGGCCAGTGCCTATGCGCGCTTGCAAGCGGCCGGCAAGCGGGTGGCGGTGCGCATCAATGGTGACTGGCTGACGGCGGTGACCGACTTGCGCGCGGCGGTGCAGCCGGGGCTGGACTGGCTGGTGCTGCCCAAGGTCGAACATGCGCGCGACGTGCAATTGCTGGCTGGGGCGCTGACGACGCTGGAGCAAGAGGCCGGCATGGCGGCGGGCCGGGTGCGCTTGCTGCTGCAGATCGAGAGCGCGCAGGCGCTGGTGCACCTGCATGCCATCGCGGCGGCGTCGCCGCGGGTGCGCGGCATGATGCTGGGCAGTGAAGACTTCTCGCTCGACTGCGGCAGCCTGCCGACGCCCGACGCCTTGCTGACGCCCAGCCTGATGCTGCTCTACGCAGCGCGCGCCGCCGGTGTGCAGCCGATCGGCTTCATCGCGTCGATTGCCGAACTGGGCAGCGCGGACGACTTCAAGGCCGTGGTCGAGCGCGCCCGCGCGCTCGGTTTTCGCGGCGCCGTCGTCGTCCACCCGAAGTTCCTCGACGCCGTCAACGCCTGCTACACGCCGAGCGCGCAGCAACTGACCGACGCGCAGCGGATCGTCGATGCTTTTGAAGTCGCCGATGCCCAGGGGCTGGGCGCGATCCGTGTCGGTGACCAGATGGTCGACAAGCCGGTCTATCGGCGCGCGCTGGCCTTGCTGGAAGAGGGCAGCGCGCAGGGCCCGCAGGCGGCGGCTTGACACCGCCTGCGCCGCCGCGTCACAGCAGCGTGGCGGCAGCGAACCAGAGGGCGGCTGCGCCGCCGATGAACGCCGTGCGCTGCGGATGGCGCCAGACGGCGGCGAACAGGAACAGGTTGTAGGGCAGCGGCGCGAAGTGCACGGCCACCGCGATGGCTGTCGACACGCCCTTGGCGACCAGCATCAGGGCGACGAAGCTCAGGCCCAGGTTGGCCATGCTGCCGACCAGCAGCATGTCGCGCCAGAACAGCCGCGGCAGCCCGACCTGTCCCTGCCAGCGCGCTGCAAAGAATCCCCGGGATCTGGCATCGCTCATCGAAGGGCCCGCTGTTGCGGGCCCGACTCTAACCGCGGGCAGTCCCTTTATTCGTCGCGGCCGCCGAAGATGCCCAGCAGCATCAGCAGGCTCTGGAAGATGTTGTAGACGCTGAGGTAGACGCCCAGCGTGGCGGTGATGTAGTTGGTTTCCTGGCCGTCCTGAACGCGCTTGAGGTCGTACAGGATGAAGGCCGAGAAGATGCCGATCACCAGCACGGCGAGCGTGATCATCAGGGCGCTGGACTGGAGGAAGATGTTGGCGATGCCGGCCACCAGCACCATGATGGCGCCGATGAACAGCCACTTGCCCATCGCCGACAAGTCGCGCTTGATGATCGACGACAGCGAGGCCATGCCCAGGAAGATGGCGCCGGTGCCGGCGAAGGCGGTCATGATCAAGCTGGCGCCGTTTCCGAGGCCGAGCACGCTGCCGACCAGCCGCGACAGCATCACGCCCATGAAGAAGGTGAAGGCCAGCAGCAGCGGCACGCCAGCGGCCGAGTTCTTGGCCTTTTCGATCGCGAACATGAAGCCGAAGGCGCCGACCAGGAAGACCACCAGGCTGATGCCGGGTGTCATCGCCCGCGACAAGCCGGTGGCCACGCCGATCCAGGCGCCCAGCACCGTGGGCACCATCGACAGCGCCAGCAGCCAGTAGGTGTTGCGCAGCACGCGGTTGCGCTGCACGGTGCTGGCGCTGCCAGCGTGCTCAAGGGTGGTGACGGATTGCAGGTTCATGGTCTGACCTTTCGGGAGCGGGACGGGTGCTTGCAATCTAGGGCCAACAATGCTTCGTGTAAATGCGAATTTGACATTAGATCGATTCGCAAAACACGCATCAACTGGCAAGCTTTGCCGCCGCGGCAAGGGCCTGGCGCTTGCTGCGCGAGCGGATGTTGAGGGCTTCGACTGCCAGCGAGAAGGCCATCGCGGCGTAGATGTAGCCCTTGGGCACATGGGCGTCGAAGGCTTCGGCGGTCAGCGCCATGCCGATCATCACCAGGAAGGCCAGCGCCAGCACCTTGACCGATGGATGGCGCTCGACGAATTCACCGATCGGCTTGGCGGCGACCAGCATCACGATCACCGAGGTGACGACGGCGGCGATCATGATCTCGATCTGTTCGACCATGCCGACCGCGGTGATCACCGAGTCGAGCGAGAAGACGATGTCGATGATGCCGATCTGCCCGATCACGGCCCAGTAGGCGCCGCGGCGGGCGGCGGCTGTCGGTGTGACGCGGCCGTCAGGTGAATCCTGCTCGCGGGCCTCGACCTCGATGAAGATCTCATGGGTGGCCTTGTAGAGCAGGAACAGGCCGCCCAGCAGCAGCACGATGTCGCGCCCGCTGATGCCTTGGCCGACGACGTGGAAGAGGTCGGCGGTCAAGCCCATCACCCAGGTCAGCGAGAACAGCAGCAGCAGCCGCGTCAGCATCGCAAAGCCCAGACCGAGCCGGCGCGCGGTGTCGCGCTGCTCGGGTGGCAGCCGGCTGACCAGGATGGAGATGAAGATGATGTTGTCGATGCCGAGCACGATCTCGAGCGCGGTCAGCATCGCGAAGGCGATCCACAGGTTGGGGTCGGAGAGCACTTCCATGGCGGTCGGCCAAGCAGTGCGAAGCCGCGAACTGTAGGCAGGGCCAGGTTCATCGTAAAGTCTCATACTGGGTGGTTTCGATACGAGATTTACGAACTATTGGATTGGCGTATGAACTTCAAGCATCTGCACTACTTCTGGGCCGCCGCCAAGGCCGGCGGCGTCGTGCGCGCCGGCGAGCAGTTGCACATCTCGCCGCAGACCTTGTCGGGCCAGATCAAGCTGCTCGAGGAGCGGCTGGGCTGCGCCTTGTTCCGCAAGCAAGGCCGCGGCCTGGAGCTGACCGACGAAGGCCGGCTGGCGCTGGGTTTTGCCGATCAGATCTTCGCCCTGGGCCGCGAGCTGGAGTCGGCGATCGGCAAGTCCAGCGGCGCCACGCAGGCGCGCGACTTTCGCGTCGGCATCGCCGACTCGGTGCCCAAGGCGGTGGCCTACCGCTTGCTGGAGCCGGCGCTGGCGATGCCCGAGCCGGTGCACCTGATCTGCCACGAAGGCAAGTTCCCCGACCTGCTCGGCCAGCTCGCGGTGCACCGGCTCGACCTGGTGCTGGCCGACGAGCCGATGGGCCGGCAGGTCAGCGTCAAGGCTTACAGCCATTTGCTGGGTTCGACGGCGATGAGCTTTTTTGCCGCGCCGGCGCTCAAGCGCACGCTGGTGGGCGAGTTCCCGCAATGCCTGGACGGCGCGCCCATGCTGTTGCAAGGCGCGTCGTCGGCGATGCGCCAGCGCTTCGACTTCTGGCTGGCGATGCACAAGATCCACCCGCATGCGATCGGCGAATTCGACGACGCCGCGCTGATGAAGGCCTTTGGCAGCGAAGGCCGCGGCGTCTTCATGGCGCCCACGGTGCTGGAATCCGAGACCGCGGCGCAGTACGGCGTGCGCCTGGTCGGGCGCACCGACGAGTTGATCGAGGAGTTCTACGCCATCTCGGTCGAGCGCCGCATCAGTCACCCCTGCGTGGCGGCGATCACCAGCGCGGCGCGCGAGCAGTTGTCCGGCGGCTGAGCGCCCTCGGCGTCAAGCCTCGGCGCCGCCGCTGCGTCGCAGGTCGACGCTGTGGCTCAGCGCCGCGGCCAAGGCGATGGCGACGCCTTCGACCATCGTCGACAGCGGCAGGCTGGGCTGGCCGCGCTGGCGCGTCGCCTGCTCGGGCAGCAGTGGCAGGTGAATGAAGCCGCCGCGCACACCCGGGTGCTGGCGCAGCGAATGCATCAAGCCGTAGAAAACATGGTTGCAGACGAAGGTGCCGGCGCTTTGCGACACCGACGCCGGCAGGCCGGCGGCCTGCAGCGCTGCCACCATGGCCTTGATGGGCAAGGTGGCGAAGTAGGCTGCCGGGCCGGCCGGCACGACGGCCTGGTCGATCGGCTGGTGGCCGCCGTTGTCGGCGATGCGGGCGTCATCGACGTTGATGGCGACGCGCTCGATGGAGAAGTCGCAGCGCCCGCCGGCCTGTCCCAGCGCCAGCACCAGTTGCGGGCGGCTGGCGGCTATCGCCGCCGTCAGCGCGGCCAGGGCATCACCGAAGCGGCAAGGCAGCTCAAGCGCGTGCACGGTGGCGCCGGCTATGCGCCGGCCGTGCAAGGCCTGCGCCACCTGCGCCGACGGGTTGACGGCTTCACCGCCGAACGGCTCGAAGCCGGTCAGCAGGATCGTGGCTTCGTCCATGGCGGCCCCGTTCAACCCATGGCGCGCCGGCGCACGCTGTCCAGATAGGCCAGGCCGTCGGGCGGCAGGCCGCTGCGCTGCGAAGCCCAGATCATCTCGCCCAGGCATTCCATCACCTCGTGGTG
>JAUYAJ010000537.1 GCA_030693565.1 Rubrivivax sp. | reverse complement strand
CGGCGCCCGAGCCGGCGCAGCCGGCGCCGCTGCGTGAGCGCCCGCTCGCGGCTCGCGCCAGCGCGGCGTCGCCGGCGCTGGAGCGCCTGGTTGGCAAGTCGGCCGCGATCCGGCAGGTGCGGGCGCTGGTCGAGAAAGTGGCGCGCAGCATGGCCCCGGTGCTGGTGCATGGCGAGTCCGGGACCGGCAAGGAACTGGTGGCGCGCGCCATCCATGACGTCTCGCCGCGCGCCGGCCAGCCCTTCATCGCCGTGAACTGCGGCGCCATCCCCGAACAGTTGCTCGAAGCCGAGTTCTTCGGCTACCGCAAAGGCGCGTTCACCGGCGCCAACGACGACCGCGCCGGCTTCTTCCAGGCCGCGCAAGGTGGCACGCTGTTCCTTGACGAGATCGGCGACCTGCCGCTGGCGATGCAGAGCAAGCTGCTGCGGGTGATCCAGGAACGTGCGGTGCGGCCGCTGGGCGCGGTGGCCGAAGCGCCGGTCAACGTGCGCATCGTCAGCGCCACCCATCGCGAACTTGGCGCTGAAGTGGCGTCAGGCCGTTTCCGGCAGGACTTGTACTACCGCCTGAACGTGATCCAGATCCTGGTGCCACCGCTGCGCGAGCGCATCAACGACTTGCCGATGCTGTGCGACGCCGTGCTGACGCGCATCGCCCATGAGGCCGGCGTCACGCCGCTGCCGCGGCTGACCGACGAGGCCATGCAGCAACTGCTGCACTACAGCTTTCCCGGCAACGTGCGCGAGCTCGAAAACCTGTTGCACCGCGCGCTGGCGCTGTCGGCGGGCGAGGTCATCGACAGCCCCGACCTCGGTCTGCCCGCGATCGCCTTCGAGGACGGCGCCGACATCGACAGCCGTCCCGGCGCGCTCGACGGCGCCGGGCCGGCGGCGCTGGAGCCGGCAGACAAGTCAGTTTCCGCGCTCGACGCCAAAGCGGCGCTGCCGGCCGATCTGGCGCTCTACCTCGACGCCGTCGAGCGCGACATCCTCGAGCGCGCCCTCGACCGCCACCGCTACAACCGCACGGCGGCCGGGGCCAGCCTGGGGCTGTCGCTGCGGCAGATGCGCTACCGGATGGCGCGCCTGGGCGTGGTGGTCGGCGACGGCGAGCGTGGCGAGCCTGGCTGAACGTCGGCCACGCTGGTCGGCCGGCTGGTGGAGCGCGGCGCGGCCTTGTCCTTCGCCCAACCACGGCCCACGGCCGGCGGGCGCTGCGGTCGACCTGGCGATCGTGCATTCGATCAGCCTGCCACCCGGCGAGTACGGCGGCGACGCCATCGAGCGCCTGTTCAGCAACCGGCTCGACTGGGACGCCCACCCGTACTACCAGTCGATACGCGGCCTCAAGGTGTCGGCGCACTTCCTCGTCCGCCGCGACGGCGAACTGCTGCAATTCGTGTCCTGCGACCAGCGCGCCTGGCATGCCGGCCGCTCGCTGTGGCGGGGCCGCGACGGCTGCAACGATTTTTCCATCGGCATCGAACTCGAAGGCCTCGAAGGCCAGCACTTCGAAGCCCCGCAGTACCGGCAACTGGCGCGGCTGCTGCGTGCGCTGGCGCAACAGTACCCGCTCGCCGAAGCGCTGGGCCACGAGCATGTGGCGCCAGGTCGCAAGGCCGATCCCGGGCCGGGTTTCGACTGGCCGCTGCTGCGGCGCATGTTGCGGCGGACGCGGCCGGCGCTGCCGTTTGCAAGGCCAGAGCGCGCCGATCCGGGTTGACGCTGCCGAAGTCCTTCAGCAGCGCGGCCCAACGGACGATTCGGCGCCGATTGCACGGCCGGCTGCGGGCTTGCCAAGCCCAGCCCAGATGCCATGCGGCGATCGCGCCGGGGCCGCACCTGCGGCGCCTGCGGACGGCGCCGCCGCGGCGCCGACTGGGCCTGCCACGCAATCCGGGAATTTCCTAGGGGCACACTACAGGTAGTGGCTTGATGGGGGGTGGACCCCCAGATATAGTGTGTTCTCGTGATAATCTCGTGACTTCGACGAACCCACCCATGGCCGGATTGCAGCGCGTTGCCACGTTGCTCATGCAGTCCGAAGCCGACGCCGTGACGGCGTCCGGCGCATGACCGGGCCGCCAGGGTTCGATCACGATTGCCAAGCCCGGCACCAACATCCAAGAGGGGAATGCATGCAAGCCGTTCTGACGACCGCGCCTGAGGGCGCAGCGACCGTCCGCACCGCCACCACGACCGCCGCCGCAGCGGCTGCGTCGGCCTATGCGGGCTACCAGATCATTCGCCGCAACGGCGCCGTGGTCAGCTTCGCGCCGAACAAGATCGCCGTGGCACTGATGAAGGCCTTCCTGGCCGTTCACGGCACCCAGGGCGCGGCCTCGGCCAGCGTGCGCGAGACTGTCGAAGGCCTGACCGAGTCGGTGGTGCGCGCACTGCTGCGCTCGCGTCCGGGCGGCGGCACCTTCCACATCGAAGATGTGCAAGACCATGTCGAACTCGGCCTGATGCGCAGTGGCCACCATGAAGTGGCGCGCGCCTACGTGCTGTACCGCGAGCGGCGCACCCAGGAGCGTGGCCGCCAGGTCGCCGCGCCGGTGCTGAAGGCGCCTGAGCTGTTCGTCATCGACGCTGGCCAGCGTGTGGTGCTGGACATCGCCGCGCTGAGCGGTCTGGTCGAGTCGGCCTGCGCCGACCTCGGCGCCGACGTCCAGGCTGAGCCCATCCTCGCCGAGACGCGCCGCAACCTGTACGACGGCGTGCCGATGGACGAGGTCTACAAGGCCGCGATCCTGGCTGCGCGCACGCTGATCGAGAAAGACCCGGCCTACACCCGCGCCACCGCGCGGCTGCTGCTGCACACGATCCGCCGCGAAGTGCTGGGCGGCGAGGTGCGCCAGGAAGAGATGGCCGCGCGCTACCCCGAGTACTTCCCCAAGTTCATTCAGCGCGGCGTCAAGGCCGAGCTGCTCGACGAAAAGCTGCAGCAGTTCGATCTGGCGCGCCTGGGCGCCGCGCTCAAGCCCGAGCGCGACCTGCAGTTCGACTACCTCGGCCTGCAGACGCTGTACGACCGCTACTTCCTGCACATCGACGAGCAGCGCATCGAGATGCCGCAGGCCTTCTTCATGCGCGTGGCCATGGGCCTGGCGCTGGGCGAGATCGACCGCGAAGCGCGCGCGATCGAGTTCTACAACGTGCTGTCGAGCTTCGACTTCATGTCGAGCACGCCCACGCTGTTCAACGCCGGCACCCGGCGCTCGCAGCTGTCGAGCTGCTACCTGACGACGGTGGCCGACGACCTCGAAGGCATCTACGAAGCGCTGAAGGAGAACGCGCTGCTGAGCAAGTTCGCCGGCGGCCTGGGCAACGACTGGACCCCGGTGCGCGCGCTCGGCTCCTACATCAAGGGCACGAACGGCAAGAGCCAGGGCGTGGTGCCCTTCCTCAAGGTCGTCAACGACACCGCGGTGGCGGTCAACCAGGGCGGCAAGCGCAAGGGCGCGGTCTGCGCCTACCTGGAGACCTGGCACCTGGACATCGAGGAGTTCCTTGAGCTGCGCAAGAACACCGGCGACGACCGCCGGCGCACGCACGACATGAACACCGCCAACTGGATCCCCGACCTCTTCATGCGCCGCGTCATGGAAGGCGCCGCGCACCCGGACGATGCGGGCAAGGGCCAGTGGACGCTGTTCTCGCCCAGCACCTGCCCCGACCTGCACGACAAGTTCGGCCGCGCCTTCGAAGCGGCCTACACC